>JAGAQK010000068.1 GCA_017622825.1 Clostridia bacterium
AGACGTACTTGAAGCAGGAGATGGTGTAATTACAGGATATGGTTCTGTAGACGGACGAGCTGTATTTGCTGCAATTCAAGACGAGTCTGTTTTAAAAGGTGCTGTAGGCATTGCACATGCTCAAAAAATCTCAAAATGTGTTGACATGGCAGTAAAAACAGGTTCGCCTTTTGTTTTTTTAATTAACACAGCCGGAGCAAGAATAAGCGAAGGTCTTGATGCTCTTAAAGGCTACGGTAAAATAATTAAATCATTATCACGTGCAATAGGTGAGATACCGACGATTTCCGTAATCACAGGAAAATGTGTTGGTGCGGCTTCAATTATTGCATCAATGACTGATTTTTCTGTTATGAGCGATGATAGTTACTTTGCTTTTTCAGGACAGGATTCGCTTGCATCAACAACTTTAAGTGATGTAAAAAAAGTATGCGACTCGAATGGTGTTTCAAAAACGGGACGTGTAACACTTACTGCCTCAAACAGAGCAGAGTGTTTTGCTAAAGTAAAAGAATTATTGTGCTATTTACCTGATAATTGCCAAAGTGATATATTGGAAACAGAAACATCAGATGACTTTAACAGATCTATCAATGCCGACAAATTTGATACTTTTGCAGAGTATGACGTTAAAGACCTTATATCACAAATTGCAGATGACGGCTCTTATATTGAACTGTTTCCTGATTATGCGCGCAGCGTTTCTACATGTTTTGCAAAAATCGGCAATAAATCTGTTTGTATAATTGCAAATCAACCCTCTGAAAATAATGGTGTGTTAGATACAAATGCTTGCAGTAAAATTTCATCTGTTTTAGCATTTTGCGATAAATTCAATATGCCTGTTGTAACTCTTACAAATACTTGCGGTTTTGCCGTTTCAGTTGACGAAGAAAATAATGGGCTCTCATCAGCCGCAGCTCTTCTTGCAGCATCGTTTGCAAACAGTGAGATGACAAAAATCAATATAATTACAGGAAAAGCATACGGCAGTGCTTATATTGTAATGAACGGTAAAAATACCGGAGCAGATATTGTGTATGCGTGGGATAAAGCGGATATTTCAGTAATAACACCCGAAGCAGGAGCTTTGCTTGTTTACAATAATGAGATTAAATCTTCCGCAAATCCGAATGATGCTCGCAAAGAATATATTCAAAAATACAGAGACGAGTTTTCGACTCCGTATCAAGCTGCATATAAAGGACTTGTTGATGATATAATTTCTCCTGCCGAGACACGTGCGAGAATAATCAGTGCTCTTTATTTATTTGGTTAATATTGATTTATATAACAGAAAGGATTATTTATTATGAAAAAGTATAATATAAAGGTTAATGGCGTTTCATATGAAGTTGAAGTAGAAGAGATAGGCGGAAATACAGCAACATCAACTGTTGCTCCTAAAGCAGCAGTTGCAGCACCGGCAGCTCCTCAGGCAGCACCATCTACTGCTGCATCATCTGCAGGTGCAAGCAGTATTACATCACCGATGCCCGGTACAATAGTTAAAGTAAACGTTAAAGCAGGCGACTCTATCAAAAAGGGTGACGTAGTAATCGTATTAGAAGCAATGAAGATGGAAAATGATATTACTGCTCCTGCAGACTGTACAATTTCATCAGTAAACGTTAATCAAGGTGCTTCTGTTTCAACAGGTGACATTCTTGTTACTTATAATTGAGAAAGGAATTTACAAAGATGGTAAAAATTACAGAAACCATTTTAAGAGATGCACACCAGTCACTTATTGCTACGAGAATGACTACGGAGCAGATGCTTCCTATAGTTGAAAAATTAGATAATGTAGGTTACAACGCACTTGAAGCATGGGGTGGAGCAACTTTTGATGCTTCGCTTCGTTTCCTTAACGAAGACCCGTGGGAGCGTTTAAGAAAAATTAAAGATAAAGCTAAAAAAACTCCCTTGCAGATGCTTTTAAGAGGACAGAACATTTTAGGCTACAAGCATTACGCAGATGATGTTGTTGATTATTTCATACAAAAAGCTATTGCAAACGGTATGGATATCATAAGAATATTCGATGCTTTAAACGATCCTCGTAATATCGAACGTGCAATTAAAGCCTGCATAAAAGAAGGCGGGCACGCCCAAGGTTGTATTTGTTATACGACGAGTCCCTACCATAGCCTCGAGATTTTCGTACGAGATGCAAAAAGATTAGAAGAAATGGGAGCAAACTCGATTTGTATTAAAGATATGGCAGGTCTTTTGATTCCTTATGATGCTTTTAATCTTGTTAAAGCGCTTAAAGAAAACGTTAATGTGCCAATAGAGCTTCACACACATTATACGAGCGGTTGCGGTTCAATGACTTATCTTAAGGCCATTGAAGCCGGTGTTGATATTATTGACTGTGCGATTTCGCCTTTTGCTTTGGGTACTTCACAGCCGGCTACTGAGCCTATCGTAGCAACACTTCAGGGTACAGAATACGATACAGGTCTTGACCTTAAGCTTTTAAGCGAGATTGCAGACTATTTCAGACCACTCAGAGAGCAGTATATCAAAGAAGGGAAGCTTGATCCCAAAATGCTCGGTGTTGACATCAACGCTC
>JAGAQK010000069.1 GCA_017622825.1 Clostridia bacterium
GAATCGACCCGTTGCTCCGAGGATACTTCACTTTAAACATGAATCTTGAGCAAGTTGATCTTCTGTCTATTGAGGAAGTTAGGCGGCGCTCAGAGCATTTTTTGGAAAAATGCCGAAACAAGAACTGATTTTCCATATTTGCCCCCCTCCAGCGTAAAACGCACCCCCTAAAATGACTTTGCACCCCCTAACCTTAAAAGGGGGTGCATTTGTATTAAAATTAGGGTTAGTTCCCAAATGATAACCGTCATCCCGTTGTAACGGAATGACGGTTTTTTTGTTATATTCGGGTTTTCCGATTTACCAAACTTTCTGTTTTGTGTGTATACTCTTTCAGAAAGTTTTATTTAGTTAGGTAAGCGTTAATGAGGTACCAACTCGTTGTCCGGACAAAAAAAGTAATCGCCCAACTCCCAAATTTTGCGATTACTTTTAATCAAAAGTTCGGAGCGTAACCGTCTATCGGTTTGCTCTTTGTATTTTTAAATTAACTCTTTCCTCACTCCACTACTTCAACTTCCACGTCAAAGCACAGACCGTCGCACATTACTTTTACAACGGCGGAGCCGGCAACGCCCACAGGGTAAATCAAGCCATTCTCGTTCACAGTGATAACGTCGGGGTTTGAATTCTCATACGAAACGCGGTCAACCGCCTCACATATTTCTTTCTTAGTACCGTCAGAATACCTCGCCATGCCGCGAATCTGCTTAAGTTCCTTGCCCGATAGCGTCGGAACGTATCTCGTTTGCATAGGCACGAACTCAACAGCCTTTTTGTCTGGATCATCAAAAATCACGTCGGCCTTATGAACGTACACTAAAATCTCACACATAAATCCATCCTGACTGACAGTTATATATGAATACCCCTCTTTAAGACCGGTCACAACGCCGTCTTCTATGGAAATCACAGTGTCATCATAGTTTGAGAACGATACGTTCTCGGCAGGCTCCTTTTCATAGCAAACGTTATAGAACACGAAATTCGGCTTCGCACTTTCGCCGATATGCAGGCGCAGGAAATGAGGTTTTACCATGGTAAGATAAGATCTTTCCATATTTTCTTCCCTCTCCCAAAGCGAAGAATCCTGTTTCACGTTATCAAGCTCTTTTTCGGAATAAAAATCCTCATCCATCAAAGCAAAATCATAACGGTGAATGCGCGTGCCCCACTTGCCCCATTTATTTCCGTACGCATAACCGAGAAGCATCAAATCGCCGGACTTAATGTGGTGGTGGTAGTCGCCTGACATTCCGCAATTATGGCACATAAAGCTTGTGTTAACTTTAATCTCATTGACACGCTTAAAGCGGAGGCCGTCGTCCGACTCGTACACCGCCAAAAAGCTGTCCTCCTTAAAACGCCTGTCCGTAGACAGCGCCACGAATTTATTCAAATCATCACAGAAAACAACGTCATACGAGTCATTTCCGGTGCGCGGTCTATCCACAGCCACGCCTTTATACTCGATAGTGTTAGGCCAATCCTCCCTCGTAATATCGGCAACAGCAACGCGAGTAGTACTCGAGAAGCAGCCATCGGTGTCGTGCGTTGTCCATGTATAATAAATGTATAGCACATCATCCTTAACAACGAACGAAAACTCGCCCGCACCCCACTCACGCCAATTTTCGTCAAAATATACAATAGGTGCCGGGTTGCCTATCCAGTGAAGCGTCTTGCCGTTTACAGTGCGGTGTTCTCCCCAACCTGCGCCGGTCCATTTTTCAAAAGGTCCCGTAGGCGATTTGGACCTACCCACAAAGCCGTTATTGCCAACTCCCCCGCCGTCCGCGAAGACTGTCGAGGTATAGCCCATGTAGTAGTACTCGCCGTATTTGAACAGTGCCGGGTCGCATACGGAAAACCAGTCCATAGAATCAGGTGTAGGCGCCATTACGACTTTCTCATAAGACCATGTCTTGCCTCCGTCCTCCGAACGTCTGTACGTGAACCAGTCGGCTTCAAAACAATCACCGGGAGAAGCAAACCAAGCTTCGGCAATACCATCGTTACATTGTATCGTTGGTCCGTATCTGTAGCCAAAAGACTGTGTCTGTCTCGGCATGTAAACTTGTACCCCTTCATCGGGGATTATTAATTTAAAATGTTTTTGTTTCTCTTTCACGATAAAATCATTCCTGTATTAAAGAATTATACTTTCTCAATGCCTCATCAGCAGCCTGTGATTCATATCCCTCATCAACAAGTATAGGGCACTCTTCTAAGTTTTTATATGCACTTACATACTGCTTCATCCATTGGTAATACTGATCGCCGTGACCGCCCTTCATCGGTTCTATATCTCGGCTATACTCTTGATTATAGTTATCGGTAAAGTGAGACTCTCCATCAATAACGATACGCTGTGCTGCCCACTCATTCCACCATGTAATAGTAACAACTTTCGGTCTGAATTGGAATGCGTTATACCACTGTGCATACATAAACATACCGTGCTCTCTGCCCTGTGCGGATTTCTTTGACATATATGATCTCTGAGCTGCAGTACAAACACACATCTGCTCTGTATAACCGTCTTTATCCTTAATAGGTTCGTTCAAGTGTTGCAAGAAGCTCCAAGACTCTGCAGGAAGATTTTCATCCAGGCCAAACATTTTGCGTACAGTAACGTCTCTTTCGGGCTCTGAGTTAGGCATACTCGTAACCAACGTAAACGGTTTGCCGTTCCAATAAACGAAACAGTCTTTCCACTTTTCCTGGCTATGGAAATCGTCATACGTTTTATTTACTACAGCCCATCCTGTATCAGACCAAGAACCACTCCAAAATACAACGTACGGAGTTTTAAGACCCTCGCTTCTCATTTGAACAATTGTATCAAGCAAAACAGTACATGGCGCAGTAACGTATCTTCCCCATTCTGATTTTTGTTTTGTACGTGCCTTATCCATATTTGTATTATCGATAATTATGAAGTCTACGTTAGCCTCCGCAAGCTGTGTCATATGTGTTCTTATAACCTCAGCATCGTCGCTTCTGTAATATCCAATCGCAGGCTCTGCCCAATAATGGAACGCAGTTTCTCCGCCCCAATTATATCTGCCTGTTTTTTCACCTTTTTCTAAAATTTCAGTTATATTCGGCGGCTTTTTGTTATTACCCAAAACAACATTAAACCATGTGGAATAACAAATCGAAACGACATCTGTTTTCTTTGTTATATCAAGACCATACTCCATTTCCTTATAATCCGAGTATTTTTCATTCAAATGGTCTATATATTTTTGTCTCTGTGCCAAAACAGGATTCTTTTCTCCTTCACCATTGTCACCATCGTTTTTGCATGATACTGCCATCGAAAGCGCCATACATAAAGTTAATATAAGTGCTGTGATTCTGATTTTTTTCACGAACATTCACTGCCTCTCTTTAAAAATATAGTACTCTTATTATTCACGATTTTGCCTGTAAAGTCAATATGTGCTATACTGCATAATATAAATTTAATAATTTTGAAATCATTTAAATTGGCAGGGATTTATGAACAGTGTTATTCAGGAAGATTTAAAAAAGCTGCCGGACAAACCGGGCGTTTATATTATGCGAAATATTGATAATACGGTGCTCTACGTAGGTAAAGCTCGTATTCTCAAAAACCGTGTGCGCTCGTATTTTCGGAATGTTCCCCACAGCAACAGGATTTCCGTTATGATTTCACAAATCGACCACTTCGAATATATAGTCTGTGACAGTGAATATGAAGCACTTTTACTGGAAAATAATCTTATAAAAAAATACAAACCCAAGTACAACGTACTTCTCAAAGACGACAAGGGATTTCCGTATATAAAAGTTACGGTAAACGAGGAATTTCCGCGAGTAATGCTCGCACGAAACATACAAAAAGACGGCGCTAAATATTTCGGCCCCTACCACAGCACGTGGGTTGTGAACACTACTCTTGAGGCCATAAAAACGATTTTGCCGCTGCGGCCGTGCAAAAAAGTTATTCATGCTAATTCAAATGACAGGCCTTGCCTTAATTATCATATCGGTTTATGCAAAGCCCCCTGCTGCGGCAAGATTACAAAAGAAGAATATGATGCCATAGCAAGCGATGTCCTCGATTTTTTGGGCGGCCACATGAGTGAACTTGAAAATAAAATCAAGGCGCGTATGCTTGAAGAGGCCGAGAAGCTGAATTTTGAGCAGGCGGCTATATACAGGGAAAAACTCAAAGCAATACAGCAGCTTGCCGAGAAGCAGAAGATTGTTACTGTATCGGAAGATGATTTTGATGTAACTGCAATAGAAAAGAATGACGTTGATGCTTGCCTGCAAGTATTTTTCGTGCGCGGAGGCAATGTGGTTGGCAGAGAATTCTTTATTTTTGAAGGCGCCGGTACAGAAAGCGACGAATTTATAACGACTTCTTTCATAAAGCAGTTTTATAATGAAAATTTCGTAATACCGCCGCGAATTTATACTGCGAGTGCCCCGGAGACGGAGGAAGAGCGAGAAGACCGCACTTTTTTGCAGGAGTGGCTCACAGGTCTTCGCAACGCAAAATGCGAAATTATTACGCCGCTAAAAGGCAGCAAGAAGAAATTAACAGAAATGGTAAAAATGAACGCCGGCATCGCTCTTGCCAACAAAACGTCGTCTTTTGCCGAAAACGGTCAGGCGCGCAAGGCTTTGGAGATATTGCAGCACGTGCTTAATCTTGATAAAATACCTGAGAGGATAGAGGCGGTGGATATCTCAAACACAGGCGACAGTGAGATTAATGCGTCTCTCGTTGTTTTTATCGGCGGCACGCCTTGCAAAAAGGCATACAAGCGATACATTATGAAGGAAGTACAACAGCGCAACGACGTGGGCTCAATGCAGGAAGTGCTAAGTAGGCGTTTCACAGCATACAAAGAAGGGCGCGACGGTTTTACTGCTTTGCCTGATTTGCTGCTTGTTGATGGCGGCGCAGGTCAGGTAGCTGTTGCCGAGGAAGTTTTGCGCCAAAAGAATATCAACGTTCCTGTGTACGGTATGGTGAAGGATGATAAACACAGGACGCGCTCGCTTGTGGGTAGTTTTGCCGGCGGTAATGCTGCCGTAATAGACAACAGAAGCAATTACAAAGAATTCGTGCTCAAAGAGCACATAGAGTTATGGAGATTTATAAGCTCAATACAAGATGAGGCGCACAGATTCGCCATAACACACAATCGAAGCCTGACAAAGAAAAGGTACAGGCTATCTGAGCTTGACAATATACCGTCAATCGGAGAAAGGAAGAAGTTTTTGCTGCTAAAACATTTCGGCTCACTTGCGGCGATACGCAAGGCTTCCGTAGAGGAGCTTGCGGCAGTTAAAGGCATCAGCAAAAGCAACGCGGAGAAAATATATGAGCATTTTAACAATATCTGACTTGCATTTGTCTTTTAGCACGGACAAACCAATGAATATTTTTGGCGGTGCGTGGAATAATCACGCCGAGCATATTAAGGAAAATTGGATAAATACTGTACGCGATGGTGACGTTGTTGTTTTGCCGGGCGATCATTCTTGGGCGCTTCGTACGGAAGATGCCGCGGCGGACCTTCTTTTTATTCACAATTTGCCGGGGCGTAAAATTCTGCTTAAAGGAAACCATGATTTATGGTGGGCAACTTCAAGAAAAATGCAGGAGTTTAAGGTTGCTAATGGCTTAGATTCTATTGATTTTTTGTACAATGACTGTATGAGTGTTGAATCAGGCGGCAAAATGCATGTTATTGCCGGTACAAGAGGCTGGCTGTGCCCGGGAGACAATGAATATAAAGCTTTGGAGGATGAAAAAATATATACTCGCGAGGCCGGAAGGCTGGCTTCTTCTTTAAAAAAAGCAGCAGCTCTTTTGGAAAATTTTGAAGTTGCTGAGCGTGGCAATTTGTTTGTCTTTATGCATTATCCGCCGTATAACCAAAATAAGAACACTCTTTTTACAGAGCTTATTGAAAACGCCGGTGTCTCGGCATGCTACTATGGTCACATACATGGTTTTACAGAAAAGGACAGAAAAGAAGCGCGCCGTTCCAATGTATTATTAAATGAAAGAGGCACGCTGTATTCTCTGGTATCATGTGATTACACCGGCAACCGGTTAATTAAAGTCACTGATTAGGCTGTTCTTGTGTTTCTGCGACAATTTGCGTCGTTTTACGATTTTCTATAGGGAGTAGCAGATTTACTCCTCCTTGCAAAACTTCTACATGCATTGGAAGATTTCCTGCATATTCTCCGTCACAATCAAGATGGAAAACTGTATTTTCATCTATCGCTGATACTCTAACGTCTCGCACCTGGCGATACTCTACATTCTTATCTTTTTTATGCGAACCGTCAAGAATAGAAGCGAAAACAGAAACAGCATCAATTACATCCAGTGACTTAACAATACACAAGTCCATATATCCATCATTTATCTTTGCATCAACACAGATTTTTGAAAAGCCTCCGACACTTTTTGAGTTTGCTAAAATGAAAAAGTAAACGTCAATTTCTTCTTTCTCTCCATCTATTTCAAAAAGCAAGCGCGTTGTTTTAAATCCCTTTGTCGCAATTGTTTTGAGACCACTTGTTATGTATGCTGTTTTTCCCAACATTGTCTTAGACTCAATACTTACGTTATGTGCCACTTCTGATAATATTCCACCGGCAGCAACGTTTAAAAAATAATCTGTATCATTAAATCTGCCAATATCAGTAGGTACAACATTAAATTCTTTTATCATGTTGTATAGGCACATCACTGTTGCTTCAATACCAACAGAAGTAGCAAAATCATTCGTTGTGCCTGAAGGCATTATTGCCATTGGCATCTTGCTGCCGCTTGTGTACAAACCTGCAACAACCTCGTTTACTGTACCGTCTCCGCCTACTGCAACCACAAAGTCATAGTCTTCTTCTGCTGCTTTTATGACTCTGTTTTTAGCGTCGTCTTTTGCCTTCGTATAGAAAAGCGTGGCTTCTTCTATTATACCATCTCGTAAGAGCTCAACCGACGTCTGTATTGCTTTCCCTTGATTTATCTGTTTACCCGAACTTGGGTTAATAACAAAAAGTCCTTTCATAACCAATATCCCTCCCAACCTTTTTCATCAAAAAATTTTATTGGTACTATTTGTATTCATATCAAATTCAAAAAATGCCCTATCGCCACCCGACTTACCGTCAGAACAAAAATAATATACTTTCTCTCCAAACACGTGCACATCACTAATAACAAGCTTTTTCTTAATTTGCGTTTCGCTCGTAGGTATCTCAGTTATCTTCTTCCTATTTCCTGCTTTATCAATACAATACAGCGCAGAAACGTCTTTATCCTCTCCTGCGAAATAAATATCGCCGCCACTTACGTCAAAAGCTCCCGTTGCAAGGCCCGCCTTTTTATCATCTTTATCATAAACAACCTGCGGCATAACTCGCTCTCCCTGCTTCGCGTTCAAATACTTCTCTATATCAAATTTATAAAGAAAAATATTACCGTTTGCCTCTTTATAATCAAAATAAATAAAACCATTATCAAGCTTCAGCGCATAAACTTCATCTGCAAAAATACCATCCAAAGAAGGTTCTCCGTTAAATTCTGTAATAAAGTGTATGCCTTTGCCTATACCTCCTGCAAAAAACACGTTCCCGTTCTCATCAACTTCTGTGTCAACGCAATAAAGGTTGCTGTCGCTCGAAATATCAAGCAGCAGCTCCGCCTCGCTGATTTTCGCGCCGCTTGATGGAATGCTGTATATACAATCGCCCGTTGAGAAATAAATTTTACCATCATGCAGTGCCATGGCCGCTCCCGGCGTGTCACACAGCAAAAGCCTATTGCCGCCCTCGCTGTCGACCCTGTACATATATCCGTCGCTGTTGTTTCTATAGTATACGTACGTGCCATCACTCAGCAGCTCTTTCGGATAGTCTTCGGAAATCTTACGTTTTTCTCCGCTTTTTGTGCTATATTTCCACAAGCAACCGTCTTGGCAGTAGAAAAGCTCTCCATTCATCTCCGTCACAGCTATGCTGTTGTTAAATTGAAGTACAATTTCCTCATTTGCCTCATTTTTATCTCTGTCGCTGCCGAATTTCTTTGTAAAAAGAACAACTGCCGTCATAATTGCAGAGCAAATAAACGTGACAACAAGCACAATCGCTATTATCCTTTTGGCGCTTCCCGCACGCTTTTGGTGTATTTCTTCCTCCTCTGTTTTAATTCTTTCTTTTTCGGAATACTCCTCGAAGCCGGTAGGCTCGCTTCCTATTATAACGTCCCAATAGTCAGGACAGTACTGCGGCGCGATATTTTTAACGACGTCCCACTTTTCATCATTTTTCAATATTCTTTTTACTTCTGACCTTTTCTTGTCTGCAAGCGATGCAATGTCACCGGCTTCTAAGTCAGAATACATTTTTATATACGCCTCCGGCTCGTGCACAAGATCTTTTGGTACGTTCGGAATACTCTTCGTTTGCTTTAAGGCAAGCGGTCCTCCTGCATTTGCACACAAAGTATAAAGAACGTCAAAAAACCAATACTCAGCATTAAGCGTTTCGTCAAATCTGTATGAAGTGTCGCGCAAACGTCGAAATGCCTCTGCCGCTGCGTTCTGCGCTTTCTTTTCGTTTCTTAAAAAGGAGAGTGCCGTAAAGTAAAACGATATACGGTATTCATCGTACAACACCTTAAGCGATGCATTCTCCGCATCGCCGTTTGCCGTTTCTCTTGCAATAGCTTGAATTATTTCATTATTATTAATTCCCATATATACTCTCCTTCTTCTCGGTGCCTTACAAAAGCGGCGCAAACAGTCTCAAAAAGCCTTGCGCTGCTTTTTTATACCAAGGGCGGTTCTTCCACACATTATAATCAATTTCTTCGCAATAATCCAATGTCTTTATAAAATCATTGCGAATACTTTGCACTGCTCTGTTGCCGCACAGCCAAACACCGTTCTCAAAGTGCAGATAAAACGACCTGAAATCCATGTTTATAGTTCCCACAACTGCCGACTCGTCATCAGCCACAAAGCTTTTTGCATGTATAAATCCAGGCAAATACTCATATATTTTTACACCTGCATCCATCAAAATGCCATAATATGACTGCGTCACAAGATGTACATAGCCCTTATCCGGTATGGCCGGCGTTATAAGCTTCACGTCTACGCCGCTTTGAGCCGCAAGCCTCAGCGCCACTATCATCTCATTGTCAGGTACAAGATACGGCGTTGTAATGTAAATGTATTTTTTTGCCGTATTTATCATTTGCATGTATACAGACTCTGCCTCATTCTCTCCGGGAGTTCTGAGAGGTCCGTCTGCAAACGGCTGAACAAAGCCTCGCGTTTCTGCCTGCTTTGCACAAAACGATTCATCGGGTGCATATTTGCTGAAATCGCTTTTTTTAATTTTTGCCTTCTTATTATATGATGAATACTCCCACATTTGCAAGAAGTTTACAGTAAGACTCCACACGCCTCTGCCTGTCAATCTGACACCCGTATCTTTCCAGTGTCCGAAAGCCTCCACCGTGTTGACGTATTCATCTGCAATATTCGCTCCTCCCGTATAACCTATGTTGCCGTCAACAACTGCTATTTTTTGATGATTTCTGTAATTCATATAAAAGTTATTTACAATAGGCTTAATCACGTTAAATGCTGCTGTTTTTATGCCATTTTCTGCAAGTTCCTTGTCGAAATTCTTCGGCAAACACGTTATGCAGCCAAAATCATCATACAGTATGCGTACTTCCACACCTTCGGAAACTTTTTGCTTAAGCACACCGTATATTTCCTGCCACAAATCTCCTTCGGACAAGATGTAAAACTCCAAAAATATAAATTTCTTTGCTTTTTTCATATCTTCTATTAACGCAGGAAAAAAAGTGTCTCCAAGCTCATAATAAGTCACTGCAGTTTCTTTATAGACAGGAAAACCTGCATTGTGCAAATATCTCATTATTCGCTCTTGATTTGGGTATTGTGTTTCAAGAAGCCTCTCTGTCTCTTTGCTATGCCTATGTAGCGGTACAGTCATCTGTGCTATCTCAGGCAAAACCTTTTTAATTTTTTTGGGGTAGCTGCCTCGTCCCCACATAAGATAAAACACAAGTCCCAATACAGGCACGAGCAGAATCAGCGCTATCCAGGCAACTTTATACGAAGGATTGTTCCTGTTAAGCACTATTTTTATTACTGAAATCGAGCTCACCAATTGAAGCACAACGTACGATGACAGCACAAAAGCATTCATTCTGTATAAAGCCCAAATAAGCAATCCTATCTGCGCCGCAAAAATTGCCGCAGCTATAATAAGTCTCTTCATATCCGCTTTTCTTCTTTTTGGCCTTTTTTTAAGCTTTTGCTTTATTCTTTTTATATCTTCATTCTTCGGCATTGCACTGTCCTCCTCATTATCTCTATGCGGCTTACAGTATACCCCTATAGCTTGTACTTTTCAAAAAATCAAACTGTGCCAAAATCGCACGTAAACGTAAAAAACCCTTTCTCGTCGAAAATCCGCTTCGCCTTATCAGCATTTTCTTTATCTTTTTCCTTAAATATCCCGAAAACAGTCGCTCCGCTTCCCGACATCATTGCAACAGCCGCACCCATTTTATATAACTCTTCTTTTATTTCTTTTATTACAGGTTCAAACTCAAAAGCAGGATATTCCAAAACATTTTTCGTTTTTCCTATCAATGCATCAAGCCCCTGAGCCATTACGTCTGCAATTTTTTCCGCTTCTTGATGTGCCTCCGAAGGTATTTTTCCCTCAGCATAAAGCTCATCATACTTTTTATATGCAGCCGCAGTTGATACTTCTGTCCCTGGGTTTACAAGAAGTAAAATGCCCTCCTTTAATGGCTCCGTATATTTCAAATCAGTTCCCGTTCCCGTAGCTATTGCCGCACCGTATTTTAGCAAAAACGGCACATCAGCACCTATTTGCGCTCCATATTTTTGCAATTCTTCCAACGTAATACCCAGGTCATACAAATCATTCATTCCAAGCAGCACTCCTGCCGCATCCGAGCTGCTGCCTCCCAAGCCGCCGCACCCCGGCACTCTTTTATCTATTATTATCTCGGTGCCGCAATCTATTTGAGGGAAGTCCTTTATTAAAAGTTCTGCCGCCTTATACGCCGTATTTTTGCTGTCGGTTGGCACCCACTCAGCGTTTGCTTTCAATTTTATTTCCCTTTTACAAGACGGAAATCTCCTTACCTCCACTACGTCGTGCAGCGGTATTGACTGCATACACATATCAACCTCATGTTTGCCGTCACTGCGCACGCCTTTAATATCAAGCGACAAATTTATTTTACAATACGCTTTTACCGTAACGCTGTTTTTCATTTGTGATACTGCTCCCCACTGTTGATTTTCATTGCTCTGTAAAGCTGCTCTGCTATAATAAGGCGCGTCATTTGATGAGTGAACGTCATAGGTGACAGACACAGCCTCATATCTGCTTTTGAAGTTACAGCTTTTGATATGCCGTCTGACCCTCCTATTACAAACGAAAAGTCAGATGTGCCATCAACTGCTTTACCTCTTATATATTCTGCCAAACGTTCTGACGATACTTCCTTGCCATGCAAATCAAGTGCTACTATACAACTGCTTGGCGAAATTCTTTTTAAAAGCATCTCGCCTTCTTTTTCTATCCTTTTATCAATCTGCGGACTGTTGTCTTCGGGCACTTCAATAATGTCAAATTTTACATATTTTGACAATCTGACAGCATAGTCGGCAATTGCCGTCTGCAAATACGTTTCCTTTATTTTTCCAACACAAACAATATTAAAATGCATCATAAATTTGTTACCTCGCTGTAGCGTTCTCTTTCTGCCACACAAACATGTACGTCTTTGTTAATTGTATAGCCACATTCCGTAAGTGCACACCTTGTTGCCTCCAAAGCAAGCTCGGGGTAGTTATTTTCGTGGCTGAGATGACCCAAATAAATGTGTTTCGTACCACTTCGCGCAAGCTCCGTGGCAAACACCGCGGCATTCACGTTGGAAAGGTGTCCCAGGTTGCCTGAAATTCTCTGCTTTAGCTGCCAAGGATATCTGCCGTTTTGAAGCATATCTATATCATGGTTCGATTCTATCAATGCAATATCGCTACCCAACACATTTTTATAGATTTCCTCCGTAAGACAGCCTATATCTGTTGCTACCGAAATCTTCTTGTTTGCCGCAAAGAAAGTGTATGCCACAGGGTCCGCCGCATCATGTGGTATAGAATAATTACATATTTCAAAATCTCCTATTGTGAAAAAAGGTTCATCTATAATTCGTATGTTGTTGTCCGGCAACGTTCCCAATTCACGGCGCATTGAAACCCATGTTTTTTTTCTTGCAAAAATCGGCACGTTATACTTTCGCGAGAAGACTCCCGCACCCTTAATATGGTCGGAGTGCTCGTGCGTAATTAAAATAGCACACACATCCTCGGGATTCACGTTTATCTCTCCTAAAGCCTTCGCGATACGAATACCGCTGACGCCTGCATCCACCAGAATATGTGTGCTCTCTGTTCCTAAATATATACTGTTACCGCTACTGCCGCTGTAAAGACTGCAGAATTTTATCATTTTTAATCTTCGTCCTCCACGCGCACGATTTTTGCTCCTACGCTTTGAAGTTTGCCGACAATATCATCATATCCTCTGTCAATAAATTGAACATCTTGGATTGTCGTTTCGCCCTCTGCAACCAAGGCTCCTATTATGAGCGCCGCGCCACCTCTGAGGTCAGGTGCCTGCACAGTCATTCCCTTGAGCTCTCTTGGGCCGGAAACCATTGCCATTTTACCGTTTACCGTAATATCAGCGCCCATTCTTTTGAGCTCCTCAGTATATTGGAAACGGAAATCCGTAACGCTCTCCACTACTTTACTTGTACCTTCTGCAAGAGAAAGAAGAACTGTAATTTGTGGCTGCATATCCGTGGGGAAACCGGGATAAGGCA
>JAGAQK010000070.1 GCA_017622825.1 Clostridia bacterium
CCTTCGTTGCATCGTCATCATGTACTATAGCGATGATCAGTTTCATACCGACCCCTCCTTGTTTATTTATCTTCTGTAAAAAACAGTATACCGAAATTTTTTGAAATAATCAATAAAATATTACGACGAACTGTCAGTCGCTTTCTTTGTACTGCGCCTTAAACTCTCCTATCACGTTGTCTCCCAAACTGCAGTATTCCAACGTTTTCATGCTGTCTTCTAACTGTGCCGTGCTTTTGCACCCTATTATAGGAAATGCGGGAAACGGTGCATACGTCAGCCAAGCCAACGCCAATTGCATCTCGCTTATGCCATACTTTTGGCTTAACTTTTGCAATTTTTCATAAGTTTTTATGTTTTGTTCGTTAAAATACCTGGCTCCGGCCTTGCCTTCAGGTTTTATATACGCGCCGCCTTCTTTTTTCAGCTTTGCAAAAAATCCTTTTGCCTGTGATGAGAATGCGAAAACCGCCATATCGTTGTTTTTATAATATTCGTACTCCGGAGGATCCATTTCAACAAGCGTGTCGTCTTCGCGTGTTGCTTTCTCCGTTACTGCCATACTCCATCTTATTTGTGATGCTACAGGCGCTGTGTTTTTTTGAAGCTCTGCGGCTTTTCTCGCTTCTTTAATTCTTTCTGCCGTCCAATTTGATACGCCGTAGCTTTTTATTTTTCCTGTTTTTACAAATTCATCCATCCAGCCCACAATCTCGTCTGCCGGTATTGCCGTATTATCCCTGTGCAGCCAATACAAGTCGATGCTGTTTATTTGCAGGCACTCAAGGCTTTCTTCCAAGTCTTGCTTTACTTCTTCATACGAAAGGCGCGAGGCGTGCATATCTCCCACTTCCGGGAAACCTCCCTTTGTTGCTATGTAGAGGCTTTTCCCCAATTCCTTATCCTTACAGCTTTGGCGCAGCCATCTGCCTATGACCTTCTCGCTCATATGTTTTTCTCCCGGCAGATAGTCGGAATACACGTGGGCCGTGTCTATAATGTTGCCGCCTTTTTGGCAAAACGTTTCGATCAAGCTGTACGCTGTATCTTCCGGTATTGTTTTGCCGTAATAATCTGTTCCTAAAACTAACGGGCACGCCTCTATGTGCGTGCCTCTTATGTGTTGTTTCTTCATATATTATAATCCTAATTTGAGCGCCCCGATTTCGCGCAGTTCCAACTCTATTTCTTTTTCTATTCTTTTCATGTCCTGGCGTATGTCTTCTACTGTTTCTTCCGGTTTAACGTCGCGCAGTTTTTCTCTGCGGTTATTACGGAATGTATTCTGCTGTTGTCTGTCAGGTCTGTTGTCTTGTTTCTGTGCCGTTTGCTGAGCCGCCGTACGCGCCGACTGCTGTACAGGCTGTTGATGCGACGCGTTTACTGCGTCGCTATTATTTTCTTTATTATCTTTAATTTCTTTATTTTCTCTGTTATCGCGTTGCTTGCTGTATCTTGGTTTATTATATCCGTATCTTTTATTGTGACGGGGTCTGTTGTTGCCTCCGTTATTGGCGCCATTGTTGCCGCCGTTATTGCTGTTATTATTGCCGCTGCTTATCGGCGTTGCATTGTTTTCCGTAGCCATAAAAAGCTTCCTTTCTATATTAATTGCCAAAATTTGTTTTTACTACTGCAATCACTTCTGATGTGGCGCTGTCTATAAACGCTGCATATTCCCCATTGAATTGTACTTTGTACTCTCCGGATGCAGCTTTCATATTGTAATATGCATTGAGTGCCACGTCTTTAAAGCTCTGCACCAAGTCGTCTGTCTTATAAAAGAGGCTGTCTCTGTAGAGCTGCTCTGATGACTGATACAGCACCGGCTCGTCCATATCGGGGTTGTATCTTTCTATCATTTCAGGTAGTACTGTGCACGTTATAAGGCAGCATGGTTTCCTGTATTTTCCAAGCTTATACTGATTTGCGGGTATTATGCTTTTGTTATACAAGTCACCTGTTTCTCCGAGTAAAGAGTTGTCTGCTACGTAGGCGCGTCCCTCAGGCACTGTTATTTTCACAAGAATGTCGTCCTGTTCTTGCCCTTTGCCGTCTCTTGGATGCAAATAAGTCTCGAAACACATTGTTTGTGTGTCGTTTATTTCTATTATTTTTGTCAATCTGCTGCTTAATATCAAGCCGCACTCGATTATTTCTTCTGCTTCCCGAGCCGGGACATAGCAATACACTTTCACTATCATTTCTCCACTTCGGAATATCTTTTATTCTTTTGCATTATATATGCTTTTTTGCAAAAAAGCAACTTAAACAAAAACAACCGATGAAGTAGGACAATTTTAGTTAATTCGGCGTTTCACGATTGCTTCTGTTACGTTTGTTAAAACGAGTTCGCCTTTTTGGTTGCTGACTTGTATCGTGATTTCTGCAATACCGTTTCTCTCGTTTCGCTCCGTCAGCTTCGTTATTGTTGCTTTTCCCGTTAATATATCTCCTGCGAAAACCGGCTTGTACCACTCGATTTTCGTAGACTTTCCGGCGAGCAATTCTTCGCCTATTATGTCAACCTCTAAATATTTGGCCCAAACTGACATAAACGACATCACGCCCGGTGCGATGAGCTTTCCGAAATGTGTGCTTTTGGCGTAATCTTCATCCACGTGCAGCGGTATATTATCGTACAGCTTTGCGAAATCCACCATCTTGTCCTTTTCGATAACCGCCGGCGGTATATCTATCTGCGTATTCAACTTTATATCATCAAAAAACATATTATTACCTCCTCAGCTATTATGATACCACAAAATATCTAAAAAAATAACTCGCATTATCTATTTGACAGTCGGTGTTAATTGATGTAAAATGCCGATGTACAATTGGATTGGAGGTGCTTTTAGATGGCATATATTATTAATGATGAATGTATTGGTTGCGGTGCTTGCGCAGGTGCTTGTCCTGTAGAAGCTATCACAGAAGGAGACGGTAAATATATTATCGATGCTGACACATGTATTGAGTGCGGTGCTTGCGCAGATTCATGTCCTGTTGGTGCTCCTCAGGCAGAATAATCAACTGCATATTTATAATTAACAAAAGAAGTTTGCGATTTAGCAAACTTTTTTTATTTTGAGAGGTTTTTATGCTTAATCACGACGAACAAATTGACGATCTTCTTTTGGAAGGTTTAAAGATAATACAAAAAAGAGGATGCTTTCGCTACGGTACAGACGCGGTGGTTTTGTCGGATTTTGCCAAAAAATATATAAAAAAGGGGGCGAAAGTCCTTGATATCGGCACAGGCACAGGCATACTGCCTATTTTGCTCAGTGCGAAGACAGAGGCTCAAAAGCTCGTTGGCCTTGAAATACAGCACGAAATGGCGGTGCTCGCCGGGCGTTCCGTAAAAATGAATGAAGAAGCGGGCGTTTTGCAAAAGGAGCGCATTGAAATTGTAAACGGTGACATCACAAAAGCTCGGGAGATTTTCAGCGGGCGCAGCTTTGATGCGGTGGTGACGAATCCGCCTTACAAGCGTAAGGGAGCGGGGATTCTCAACGACAGTAGCCGTCTTAACATAGCAAGGCACGAAATATCATGTACTTTGGCGGATATTGTCGAAAATTCTGCTTTTTTGTTGAAAAACGGCGGCGATTTTATTATGATTAATCATACCGAAAGACTGGCTGATGCCATCGAGGAGATGCGCAAAAACCGCATCGAGCCTAAGGAATTGCAATTTGTTTACTCAGATATCAGCGGCAAACCAATGCTTTTTCTTGTGCACGGTGTACTTTTCGGGGGCAGGAATCTTGTGATTGAAAAAGGAATTGAGGTAAAATAAATGCTTTATGTGGTTGCAACACCTATTGGAAATCTCGGAGATATTTCGCCTAGAGCGCTGGAAGTTCTGGAAAATTGTGACTTAATTGCCGCGGAGGACACGCGTCACACGCAGAAGTTACTGTCACATTTCGACATAAAAAAACCGCTTGTATCGTATTATGAGCATAACAAAGTAGCCCGCGGCCCCTTGCTTATCGAGAAATTGCATAGCGGAGAGAACATCGCGCTTGTTTCAGATGCGGGCACGCCGGGGATTTCAGACCCGGGAGCGGATTTAATAAAAGCAGCAACCGACGAGGGGCTTGAAGTATCTATGATACCTGGGCCCGTTGCCGGCATTATGGCTCTTGTGCTTTCGGGACTGCCCACAGATAAATTTGTTTTTGAGGGTTTTATAGGTACAGATAACAAAAAGAAGCAGGAATTTGCCGATATGATTATCGAAGAAATGCGCACCGTTATTATTTACGAAGCGCCGCACAGGTTGCTGAAAACTTTGGAATTTTTGCAGCAGCACATAGGAGACAGGCGCGTCGCAGTTTGTCGTGAATTGACGAAAACCCACGAGGAAGTTCTTCGCGGCACGGCTACAGAGCACATTTCGCATTTTACTCAAATCGAACCGCGAGGGGAATTTGTTCTCGTTATTGAGGGCGCTGACAAAAAAACAAGCCGTAGCCACAATGAAGAAGCTACAGCTGATGATATTTTTAATAAATTCAATGAACTTTCTGACAAATATGCTTCAGAGGGAATCCGCCGAAAAAAGAACGACATTATAAAAGAAGTCGCTGCTTTTTTCAATATTCCGAAAAACCAAGCATACGATATGTACGAGACGGTCAATCAGCAAACTCAGGGCGGCCTGTAAGGTGGCCTATATCTTCCATTCCGCAAAAATCCAATTGTCTCATTGCTTCAAAAGCTACTACAGCTACAGCATTGCTGAGATTAAGCGAACGAAAATCCGGTCGCATGGGTATGCGTATGCATTCATCATAGTGTTCGGCCAATAAATTTTCGGGAAGACCTCTGCTTTCTTTACCAAAAACCACAAAATCACCATCTTTAAATTCTACCTGCGTATGGCGGCGAGCGCCTTTCGTAGTGCAGTAGTAAAAATTGTGATCTTTGCCATATTTTTCTAAAAGTTGCTTAAAATTGTCATAATAAGTAATATCTACCATATGCCAATAATCAAGGCCCGCCCTTTTTAAATGTTTGTCTGTGACTTCAAACCCTAAGGGTCGTACAAGGTGCAGATGCGCACCGATGCCGCCACATGTTCTTACTATATTTCCCGTATTTTGCGGTATTTCAGGTTCTACGAGAACAATATTTATTCCTTTTATACTATCCATTAAATTACCTTCTTTTTATTTACTTTTATTTCTTACAACAATTTTATTAAGCCATGGCTTTTTAATTTTTACTGCTTTAAACATACATACTTCCTGGCAGCAATAACATCGGATGCAACCATCAAGCTTCACTTTAGCATATTTTTTCCCGCCTTTATTTTCTATGTAAATAACTTTGGCCGGACAGCAATTTACACATTCATTACACGCGCGGCATTTACTTTTATTAAAAACAGGTCGCGGTCTCATAGAGGCTGCCATCATTTTTCCAAGAATACCGTCAGAAAAATGCAGCCGCGTCATGTCGTCATTATATTTTACTACAAAATTATCCACCTGCTGCACCGTGCCGCTTTTCGTCGCATCGCCAACAACAGCAATCGAGCTCGCATTGCTTGATACGAAACCTCTTTGTATCGCACTCCGCAAAACAGGCACTCTCATGGGATCCACTTTCACTATTGTTGTCGCGACAACGTCGAGTTCAAAGCCGTCAGTGCTCGCCAGTATTTTATTTAAAGTATATGGTTCTCCTGCTGTCGGACCTGCTTTATGCATTGCCACAACAGCGTCGATTATGTTAAAAACAGGTGCATTTGCTAAAAAAATGTCAATTATACAGTCTGCGAATTCATTATAATCTGACAATTGGAAGTGATATTGCGTCTTTTCAAGTCCTGCAACAGACCCAAAAAGATTCTTAACTGCTCCGGTATACACCATCATACCGTGAGTTTTAAGCTTTGCGATATTGATTATCCTGTCGGCTTTTGCCAAAGGAGTTAAAATTTTCAATTTTTTCAAGTATTTACCACGGGGATTATCAACCTCAGTCACCGTGGTGTCAAAATTAAGTCTCGCGCCTGATTCAATTGCCGCTTGTTCTATACCCGTCACTTTATACAGAGACTTCAAAATTCCCGGTTCATAAAAACCGCTCGGACTCTCCGCTATAACAACATCTGCGCCGGCATCTTTAAGCAGCTTGCACACAGCCCACACTATTGAAGGGTGTGTTGTGGCGGCGTGCTCAGGCGTTTTTTTGCAAACAAGATTAGGTTTAACTGCAACAGTAAGACCCGAAACGTCATCAAGTATATTGTATCTGTCGAAAATCTCGCGCACGCATTCAAGAACAGCGCCCTTTTCGTAGGTCTCACAATTCTTTACGTAAACCATAATATCTATCTGCCAACCTTCTCAAGGCCTGTCCTCTATGACTAATATCGTTCTTCTCGTCAGGTGTCAGCTCTGCCACGCTTTTGCCGTATTCAGGCAAAAACAGCACCGGGTCGTACCCAAAGCCATTGCTGCCGCGAGTTTCTCTTGCAATCACACCGGGCATGTGGCCTTCGGCCATCAAAAGCACAAATTCTTTGAGCCCCGGCTTTAACAAAATGCCTGTAACAGCGCACACAAAAGATGCCTGTCTCTCGCCATCGGGCACATCCTTCATGACATCAAGAAGCTTCTCCACGTTTTGGCTGTCGGTAGCATTTTCGCCGTTTTGTGAAGCGTACCGTGCGGAATACACTCCCGGTGCGCCGTCAAGTGCGTTCACGCACAGACCCGAGTCATCGGCAACAATTAAAACGTCACTCAAGGTGTCTTTTTTCTGTTCTTCTTGAAGTGCTTTCCCCAAAAATTCATAAAGTGCGGCGGCCTTCAAGTATGCATTTGCCGCGAAAGTTTTCCCTGTCTCCTCCGGGTCGCCATACTCTGCCGCGTCTCCCGCATAAATTCTCACAGCATCTTTTAAAGACATCACCTGTGTCTGTGCTTCCGCTGCCTGTGAGAAAATTTCTTTGAATTCAACCAATTTATGTGCATTATTTGTCGCTGCTATTATCAAAAGATTACTCATAAAAGCCCCTTATCATCACGTCCCGATAACTTTACCTATAACACTGTCTTCAGGTACAAGTCCTATCGTTCTGCTATCCGCACTATGATTTCTATTGTCACCCATTACAAAAATATATCCGTCAGGTATTGTAATTCCCTTCTTCAAATCATCCGAAAGGTTACCGTAATACGGTGTTTCTTCAGGATTTACATATTGCTCGTTAAGAAGCTTTCCGTTGAGATATACGCCTTCTTCTTTAAACTGTATTGTATCTCCCGCTACAGCTATAACTCTTTTTATATAATAATCCTTGGGCTGTTCTGTATTGAAAAGCTTATACGATATCGCATTATATTTAAGCGCCTCCGCTACGTCCGTTAAGAAGTTCCTGTCTTCAAAAGACGAGTCAAATATTACAATCTCATTTCTTTCTATATCACCGAAAATATATGGCAATCTCGTAAGGTACACCGTATCCTTGTCATGATACGTATGATTCATAGAGTGTCCCGACACTTTACTTATTCTGAAGATATAAGTATTTATAATTATAGCAATCACTATCGCCAATAAAATTGTTCCTATCCAGCTCACGATTTCCCTCACAATTTTGTTTTTAATCCAGTGTTTCTTCTCCGGCTTTTCCTCTGTTTCTTCCTCTGCCGTCTCTTCTACGGAAAGTTCGTCGCTCTCAACAACTTCTTCTGCTTTATTTTCTTCTGCGAAATCCTCGCTGTTTTCAACTACGATAGCCTCGTTTTCGACATTTTCTGTTGTCTCTTCGTTGATTTCCAAATTTTCATTATCCATATAACATCATTCTCCTTGTAACGATTTAATGCAACCGCAATATTTTTGTCTGTAAAGTCCAAGTTCCCGCGCTTGTTGCTGCCCCTGACGAAAACCTTCTCTGAAATCCCTGTACAAAAATTTAACTCCGTACTTATTACCCGTTTCTTCAAAAATTTCTTTCATCAATTCGTGATTCTGATACGGACTGACAAAAAGAGTACTCGTGTAATACTTAAATCCAAGCTCCGATGCTTTCTTTGCTGTCATATCTGCTCTTACAGTATAACACATTTTACAGCGGTCTGCATTAGAACCTTCCCATTTTTTCCATTTTTGTATGTTATAACTTTCTTCTATAATAAGAGGTATTTCCTTTGCGTTGCACGCTTTTACGGTTGACCCTCTTCTTCGCATAAATTCTTCATAAGGATGTATGTTAGGATTTGCATAATACCCCGTTATTTCATAATCGAAATTCCTTTTCAAGTCATCTATACAGTACAAACTGCAAGGGCCACAGCAAATATGCAACAAAACGCTTTCTGCCATATCTAAATCCTTTCTGCAAATCTGCACGAAAATGCGTGGCAAACTGCAATTGCAGCCGCGTCCGCGGCATCATCAGGTTTTATGATTTTATCCATATGGAATATTGTTTTTACCATCTGCTGTACTTGGTTTTTGTCGGCTCTTCCATATCCTGCTACTGCCTGTTTTACTTGAAGCGGCGTGTATTCGTACACGGGTATTCCGTTTTTCACTGCCGCCATAACAGCCACGCCCCTGCCTTGAGCAGCCGCGATAGCCGTTTTCGCATTATTATTGAAAAAAAGCTCTTCTATAGCGAATGCGTCCGGCTTATATTTTTGCATAATCTCATTTAGCTTCTCATCTATCTGCAAAAGCCGCCACGTGAACAGCTCGCCGGCTTTCGTATTAACCGCGCCCACATCAAGAAGCTTCATTTTGTTATTCTCGTATTCAACTATGCTATATCCCGTTATCGCAAAGCCGGGGTCAACACCCATAATAATCATACGCCACCGCCAAAAAGTTATTCTATACCATCGAAAAGTGTCGGATTGCCGTCATTTGCACCGTTTGTATTAAGTAAATGTGATAATCCCAGATGGTTATATGCCAAAGGCATCGCTATTCTGCCTCTGGGCGTTTTGCTTATAAATCCAAGTTGTATGAGATATGGCTCGTACACGTCTTCAATAGTTGTATGTTCTTCGCCCGTGGCAGCCGCCAATGTATCGAGTCCTACGGGACCTCCGGCGAATTTTACTATTATTGTTGTAAGAAGCGTTCTATCTATGTTATCAAGTCCAAGTTTATCAACTTCAAGAGCATCAAGTGCTATTTTGGCAATTTCTCCTGTTATTCTGCCGTCACCTTTTACTTGTGCAAAGTCGCGCACTCGTTTTAATAGTCTGTTTGCTATTCTCGGTGTACCCCTCGAGCGCAACGCTATCTCGTGCGCACCTTTTTCGTCTATTTCTGCCTGTAAAATGCTTGCCGAACGCTTTACTATTTTGCTTAATTCTTCGGGAGTGTACATTTCAAGTCTGCTGATTACTCCGAAACGGTCTCTGAGCGGTGCCGTAAGCAAGCCTGCTCTTGTGGTTGCTCCTACCAAAGTAAATTTTGGCAAATCAAGTCTCAATGACCTTGCTGCAGGGCCTTTTCCCATAATAATGTCAAAAGCGAAGTCCTCCATAGCAGGATAAAGTATTTCTTCTACTGCTCTGTTAAGTCTGTGTATCTCGTCTATAAACAGCACGTCGTTCTCGTTTAAATTAGTAAGCAATCCTGCTAAATCTGCGGCCTTTTCTATTGCCGGACCTGTTGTAATTCGCAAATTTACTCCCATTTCCGAAGCAATAATGCCTGCAAGCGTCGTTTTGCCTAATCCCGGCGGTCCATAGAGCAAAACGTGGTCAAGTGGCTCGCCTCTGCCTTTTGCTGCTTCAATAAAAACAGAAAGATTGCTGCGAACTTTTTCTTGTCCTATATATTCATCAAATTTCTTCGGTCTGAGGCTTATTTCCTCTGTGTCTTCAAAGGAAACAGCTCCTGTTACCAATCGATTATCTTCATAATCCATAATATCACCTTATCTAAATGCTTGTTTTAAAGCTTGTCTAACGGTTTCTTCCAATGTCATACCATCTTTGTAAACCTTTGCCACCAGTTTTGATGCCTCTTTTGAGCTATATCCCAGCACCATAAGTGCCGAAATGGCATCATTGCTTATATATCCGGTAGGTACAGGCTCGAACGTTTCCTCCGGCACCTGCTCTTGTGACTTAATATCCTTGCTTATCTTGTCTTTTAGCTCAAGTACAATCCTTTGGGCCAACTTCGTGCCCACTCCTTTGCTCTTGCTTATTGCCTTAAAATCTCCCGTTGCCACCGCAAGACTAAACTCCGACGGCGACATTGCCGCGAGCACAGCAAGTCCCACTTTCGGTCCTACGCCACTTATTCCTATTAACATATTGAATACCGAAAGTTCTTCTCTTGATGCAAAACCAAACAATGATATTTCATCTTCCTTTACGTTCATATACGTATATAACGTCACCGTCGCGCCGCTTTCACCTATTCCGGCCGCAGTGATATGAGACGTGAAAATCTTAAATCCTACACCGTTTACATCTATCACACAAAAATCAGTGCTTTTATATTGCAAAACACCTCTTATATACTCAAACATCACTTAACCTCCGCTTTTCTGCGCCTTATTACCGTGCCTTGCGCTACTTTAAACGATACTTTCATTGTCACTTGCATCATGGCGTGCGGCGCTCTTTCTATTATTTCTCCTACGGAATTCTTCATCTCGCCGACAGTGTATTTTATAATTTCTCCCTCTGCAGGCACAAATTCCAATTCATCGCCTACCGAGAATGTGCCTCTTTGTGTCATTGTCAATATGTAATTCCCGTCGCCATCCGCTTCGCAAGAATCCACAGTTCCTATAAAATCAGTTTCTCTTTTATACGAGGAGGTCTCATAAATCTGGCTTCCCCTATCTCCCAAATAAAATCCCGTACAATAATCTCTGTGGCTTACACTGCAAACTTCAGAAAGAAGTTTTTCCAGTGTTTCTTCGCTTATTTCTTCTCCTCTTTCTATCATATCTATTGCGACTCGGTACGCACGCACAGTTACCGCAACGTAAAACTCGCTTTTCATACGTCCTTCTATTTTAAAAGACGATACTCCTGCTTCTTTAAAAGCTTTAAGTTGCTTTAACATGCATAAATCTTTTGAATTAAATAAAAATGTGCCCCTATCATTTTCTTCTATATCAAGTATTTCATCAGGTCTTGTCGTCTCGATTATTTTATAATTCCACCTACACGGTTGCGCGCAGTCTCCTCTGTTTGACGAGCGATTTACGAAATAATCACTCAGCATGCACCTTCCCGAAAATGACATGCACATTGCTCCGTGTACGAAAGCTTCCAGCTCAAGTCCGCAGTTTCTCTCGTCCAGTTTTTTTCTTATCTCGGCAATCTCAGGCAAAGTTAATTCTCGTGCGAGATTCACACGAACAGCCCCCATTTTATGCCAAAATTCACACGTTTTCCAGTTCAGATTGTTTGCCTGTGTGCTGACGTGAATCGGTAAATCCGGCTCAGCTTCTTTTACTGTCAGAAATGCTCCCGGGTCTGATATTATCACTCCGTGAACGCCTGCCTTTTTTAATTCTTTGGCATATTTTGCCATTTCAGGCAAATCATGGCTTCTTGCAATAATATTCATTGTAACGTATATTTTTTTGTTAATACTGTTAGCATAATCTACACTTTGTGCAATCTCATCTAAAGTAAAATTGTCTGCATTTGCCCTTAAACCGAAAACGTCTCCTCCAATATAAACGGCATCTGCTCCGTAATCAAACGCAGTTTTCATTTTCACTTTATTACCGCCGGGTGCTAAAAGCTCAATCATTTTTTCTCTCCTAACTTTTTACAGGCAATAGCCATACCGTCTCCTACGTCGAGTAGCGAGGATTCCATTCTCTCATCATTCAACAACCTATCAAGAAATGCCCTTAGATTTGCAACAATCGTTCTGTGCTTGTGGGGTGCCTCCTCCGGCTTATCAAGCACCTTGCCGTAAAAAATACAATTGTCACATACAAGCAAACCACCATCATTCAAAAGTCTCATTACGTCATCATAAAGATGAATATACTGACCTTTTGCGGCATCCATAAAAATCATGTCGTAAGGCTTCGTCAGTGCCGACAAAACTTCGTTGCCGTCTCCTGCTATTACGCGTATTTTTTTCTCTGCGCCTGCTTTTTTTATGTTTTGCCGTGCGATTATGACAGAGTCGCCGTCTATTTCCACTGTATCTATGTGGCTTTCCGGCGATGCTTTACTCATGATTATTGCGGAATACCCTATCGCCGTACCCACTTCAAGTATTCGTTCAGGTTTTTTTAAAGTTACCAACGTACGCAAAAATGCCGCGGCATCGCGTCTCAAAATCGGCACGCGATGCTCGGTGGCATAATCTCTTAACTCTTTTTCTATGCCGGCCTCAGCCGGCAACATTTCGTTTATAAATAACGTTGTCTGCTCATCCATAATTTTTCTTTGCTTCTAAATGTTCCTGATATGTTTTTGAGAAAATGTGTGCTCCAACGCCATCTTTTGCATTAAGAACAAAGAAATAATAGTCGCTTTTCTCGTAATTGAGCACTGCTTTTATAGATTCTATTCCCGGACTGCAAATCGGTCCCGGCGTAAGACCTTCATACATATACGTATTGTACGGATCGTTTTCTTTCTCGTGTTCCTCCGTTATCTTAATAACGTCTTTGTTATAAAGTTTCTTAAATACATAACGTATTGTGGCGCAAGATTGCATTTTTTTAAGACTTGCATCTTCGCTGTTCATTCTGTTTATGAATACGCCTGCGATTTTGGGTCTGTCAGAATTCAGCTTTGCTTCTCTTTCAACAATGGATGCCAAAATTACAACTTCATCAACCGTGAGCCCGGCTGCCTCAGCCTTTTCGTAGTATGCGGGAAGGTAAAGCTCGTTAAATCTATTGAGCATCTTGTAAATAACATCTTCTACGTTTGCCTTAACGTCAAACTCATACGTATCCGGGAAAAGGTATCCGTCAAGCCTATGGTCGCGTGTTTTACCTGTGATGTCATTAAGGAACGTGTATTGTGACACGTCAATCGTTTCCAATGCATTTAAAAATTCTTCTGCCGTGACAACGTTATTCACTTCAAGACGAGTTGCTATCTGCTGTGTTGTGAAGCCTTCGGGGAAAGTTACTTTTACGGTTTCCGGCTCTCCGGCAAGAAGCGTCATGACCTCATCATAAGTTAAGCCATCGCAAAGTGTATACGTGCCAACCTTATATTCTCCGTCAAATCCATTGAATTTTGATAAAAATCTGTATATAGTCTTGTTTTCTATAAGTCCCATATCATACAGATTGTCTGCGATTTCTTTTGTTGTCATGCCTTTGTCTATTCTGAATTTCACCGACGTGGCTTCATCCAAATAAATAGACTCCAAAGTGACGGGATTCTCATATTTATCAACAAGGTAAGTGTATGATAAGAATGCGCTTAAAAAAACAACTCCTATCATTACGCAAAACAAAAGTATCATAAGAGGTGCTTTGTACCTCTTTCTCTTCATTTCCTTTGTCTTGTCTTCTATTTTTTTATCCTGTTTAATCTCTTTTACTTTTTCAGGCTTTCTGCCGCCGGGCACCCTTACGGAAGACGTTTTTCGCACGCCTCTGCTTGTCGTATTATTCGCTGCAGATGTTTTTGATACCGTTTTTGATGCCGTCGGTCTTTTCACAGAACTTCTCTGTCTCTGTGCCTCTCCGGGTTTTCGTATACCGTTGCTCAAGGAATCACCCCTTTGCTCTTACCTTCGCTCTTTGCTCAGTATTGAGAATTTTCTTTCTCAATCGAATTGTTTTTGGTGTTATTTCCACAAGTTCATCGTCAGAAATAAATTCCAATGCTTGTTCAAGGCTCAATATAACGGGCGGTGTAAGCTTTAATGCTTCGTCCGAACCCGATGCTCGTATGTTTGTAATATGCTTACGTTTGCAGACATTTATTACAAGATCTTCGTTACGTGCGCATTCTCCAACAATCATACCCTCATATACCTTTTCTCCGGGTCCTATAAAAAGCTTTCCTCTTTCTTGAGCGTTGAAAAGACCGTACGTTACTGCTTCTCCCTGCTCCCACGCAATCAACGATCCGTGCTGTCTTGCATCAATATCGCCTTTATAAGGTTCAAACCCGTCGAATATATGGTTCATTATACCATTTCCTCTTGTATCCGTCAAAAATTCCGACCTATAACCGATAAGTCCTCTTGAAGGAATTTTGAAATCAAGTCTTACGTAATTTTCCAAAGCCGGGTGCATATTAAGCATTTCGCCCTTGCGCCTGCCGATCTTTTCAATAACAACGCCCACAGTTTCCTCCGGCGTGTCAATCGTAAGCCTCTCCATAGGCTCATGCAAAACGCCGTCAACTTCTTTATAAATAACTCTCGGCCGCGAAACCTGGAATTCATACCCTTGCCTTCTCATTGTTTCAATCAAAATCGACAAGTGAAGCTCTCCTCGTCCCGAAACCTTAAGCGTATCGGGTGAATCCGTATCCTCAATTCTCATGCTCACATTCGTTTCCAATTCTTTCATAAGTCTCTCACGAATGTGTCTTGACGTAACGAACGTACCCTCTTTACCTGCAAAAGGGCTGTTGTTTACCGTAAAATTCATTGAAATCGTAGGCTCATCAATGTTTACAAAAGGAATTGGTTCCACAGCGTCATGGCTACATACAGTATCTCCTATATTAATATCCGGTATTCCCGCAAGAACAATAATATCACCGCCGGCAGCCTCCTGCGTTTCGACTCTTTTGAGTCCTTGGAATTTATACAAGTACGTTATTCGTGCGCTTTTCTTGCTGCCGTCTTTACTGTTACAAACCACAACGGGCTGCCCCACGGTAACAGTTCCCCTATCCACTCTCGCCACGGCGATACGTCCCACGTATTCGTCCATTGTTACGTTCGATACAAGCGTACGGAAAGGTGCTTCTACATCTGCTTTCGGTGCAGGGATTTCTTTTACTATGGTTTCAAAAAGAGGTTGCAAATTCTTCTTATCTCCTCCATCCGGTTCCAAAGAAGCATATCCATCTCTTGAAGAAGCATACACAACCGGGAAGTTAAGTTGACTGTCGTCTGCGCCCAAATCCATAAACAGCTCAAGAACTTCATCTAAAACTTCAAGCGGTCTTGCTCCGTCTCTGTCAATTTTATTTATAACGACAATTGGCTTCAAATTCATTGAAAGAGCTTTTGACAGCACAAAACGCGTCTGCGGCATCGCACCTTCAAACGCATCTACAAGAAGAAGCACTCCGTCAACCATTCCCAAAACTCTCTCTACTTCTCCTCCGAAATCAGCGTGTCCCGGAGTATCTACAACGTTGATTGTGTATCCGTTATATGTCAGTGCCGTATTTTTTGACAATATTGTAATACCGCGCTCTCTTTCAAGGTCATTGGAGTCCATTACTCTTTCCTGTACTGCCTCATTATCTCTGAACGTACCGCTTTGCCTCAAAAGTCCGTCTACCAAAGTCGTCTTACCGTGGTCAACGTGAGCTATTATTGCAATATTTCTTATATCTTCTCTGTAATTCTCTGCCATTTTAATCCATCTCTTCCCAAAATTTCCAATTACTCAATAAACCCAAACAGTCCGCCAATACCCGACAATTCTTTTCGGGTACGGCGGACGTGTGATGTATCTTCTGCTATATTACTTGCTCTCAGGTTCGTCGTCTGTAATGAGCTTTTTGATATCTCTGATAGCCCAGTTTTTGAACTCCATAAGAGTCTTATCTATTGATGTCTCAACAGTAACGTTGTCATCCTTTATATTAACAACTTTACCAACGATACCGCCGATAGTTGTTACTTCGTCACCCAAAGTAATGCTGTTTCTGAGTTCTTCTTCCTGTTTTTTACGTTTTTTATTAGGTCTGTAAATAAGGAAATAACCAACTACCACAAAGAAAAGAATATAAATAATAATCATTATCCAAGGGCTGATGCCGGTTGGCTTTTGACCTTGTGCAGCATTCGTTGCTGTTGCAGGTGATACAGTTGGTGTTCCCTCTGTCGCAAATGCTACCATAGAAAGAGAAAGCACTGCAATTGCCGTTATCATTACAAATGAAAGTATCTTTTTTACACTATTTTTCATTTAGATCCTCCGTTATTATAATATTTTTCATAAAATTCCTTCCTGAAGTCAAGAAGTCTGTCCTCAAGTATAGCACAGCGAATCGATTTCATCAAGTTAATAAGAAAATAAAGATTATGAATTGTCGTAAGCCTCATGCCATACATTTCTCCGACTTTAAGCAAATGTCTGATATATGCCTTCGTATGATCTCTGCATGCCGGGCAGTCACACTCGTCATCCATCGGTGTGAAGTCTCTGCTGTACTTGGCATCTCTTACGATCACTCTGCCTTTTGACGTCATAACCGTACCATTTCGTCCTATTCTCGTAGGCAGCACGCAGTCAAACATATCAATTCCTCGTATAGCTCCCTCTATCAGATAATCCGGTGAGCCCACACCCATAAGATATCTTGCTTTATTCTCAGGCAGCTCAGGTACAGTCTCATCTAACATCTCGCACATAAGCTCTGCCGGTTCTCCCACGCTCAATCCGCCTATGGCGTATCCCGGAAAATCAAGTGACACCAAGTCTCGTGCGGAAATTTTACGTAAATCAGCATACATGCCGCCTTGTACTATGCCAAACAGCGATTGATTTTCTGTGTTTGTGTGTGCTTTCAAGCATCGTTCTGCCCATCTTGTTGTCATATACATTGACTTTTTGGTGTAATTGAAATCCGCAGGATATGGCGCACACTCATCAAAAGCCATTATAATGTCTGCTCCCAGCGCATTTTCTATTTCCATTGCAATTTCCGGCGAGATGAAATGTTTCGAACCGTCTATATGCGAACGAAAATGCACACCTTCTTCTGTAATTTTGCGCAATTTACTCAACGAAAACACCTGGAAGCCGCCGCTATCGGTTAGTATTGCTCTGTCCCAATTCATAAATTTATGAAGGCCACCGGCTTCTCTTACAAGCTCATGTCCCGGGCGCAGATACAGGTGATACGTGTTGGAAAGTATAATCCCGGCATTCATTGCGCGTAATTCATCGGGTGAAATGCCTTTTACACTTGCTTGAGTACCTACAGGCATGAATGTAGGCGTTTCGATTATGCCGTGGGGCGTGTGTAGTCTTCCCAGGCGCGCTCCGGATTGTTTACAAACTTTTATTAATTCATATCTTACGGCTGCCACAAGCAAACCTCCTTTTTAAAGTATCAGCATCGCATCTCCAAATGAGAAGAATCTGTATTTCCTGTCTATCGCTTCTTTATATGCATTCAGTATGTTTTCCCTGCCCGCAAGACTGCTTACAAGCATAAGGAGCGTTGACTCCGGCAGATGAAAATTTGTAATCAGCGAGTCCACAACCTTAAATTTATACCCGGGATATATGAAAATGCCCGTCCATCCCGATTTTTCCTCCATAAAGCCATCGTCCGTCGCCACTGACTCAAGTACGCGGCACGATGTTGTGCCCACAGCGAAAACTCTTCCGCCATTTTTGCGCGTATTGTTTATGATATCGCACGTTTCTTGCGATACGTTGTAGTACTCGTAATGCATCACGTGGTCCTCTACTTTTTCTTCTTTTACAGGTCGGAATGTCCCTAACCCCACGTGAAGCGTTACAAATGCTACGTTTACACCGTTTTGGCGTATTTCTTCCAGTAGCTCCTGCGTAAAATGCAGTCCCGCAGTAGGTGCTGCAGCCGATCCTTTTTCTCTTGCATATACTGTCTGGTATCTGTCCGGATCTTCCAACTTTTCTTTTATGTAAGGAGGCAACGGCATAATGCCTATTTTGTCAAGAATTTCTTCAAATGCTCCGTCAAAAGTGAATCGCACGTACCTGTTGCCGCCTTCTACGACACAAAGTATTTCTGCTTTTAATATGCCTTCTCCAAAGGAGAAAACTGCTCCCGGTTTTGCTCTTTTACCCGGTCTTAACAAAACCTCCCAATAGCAATGTGCTTTTCCTTCACACAAATCACTTTGGCTTGGTATGTCACCAATCTCTTTTTTTATATCTTCTTCTGTTTTATTCTTTAACAAAACAAATTCTATCGGTCCGCCCGTGCCTTCTTTAATGCCGAAAAGTCTTGCCGGAATTACTTTTGTATCATTTAAAATCAAGCAATCTCCGGGCTTTATATACTTTGTAATATCTTTAAAATTACCGTGCTTTATGGCACCCGTTGTTTTGTCTAACATAAGCAAGCACGAGGAAGATCTGTCTGCAAGCGGCGTCTGCGCGATTAGTTCCTCGGGCAAATCGTAGTAAAAGTCTTTAACGTTCACGATTTTCCCTCCCAAACTGACTCCCAGTATTTATATGCTTCTGCAAGAAGCTCGCTTAAATCAATCCCATCATAAACAGTCTGCACTATCTCGTATTTATATTCCTCTGACGAAAGCAAGTCACTTACCGTCTTATTAACATAAAAAGTTCTTGTCCATTTCAACATTTCTTCTGTGTCTTTTAGCTTCTCAAAGTCTTTTATACCATCAAGTCGTATAACGTAAAAAACCCCGGCTACTTCTATAACACTTATTTCACCAATCTCACTCGTTCTCACAAAGTCATATATATCGCTATAAACTTCTTTGTATGCGGGATAAAAGTCTGTCACTCCGTTTTTGGCTATTAAAGATTCATCTGTGCAGTTTTCTTTTAATAACGTAACAAAATCAGCACCGTTTCTTAGCTGGGACGCGATTCCCTCCGCTTTTTCTTTAACTGCTTCTTTTGTATCATCTGCACCTACACTGAGTGGTATAACCGACGTAGTATACGAGTACAGATAATCATAATATTCTATGAAAGCAAGCTGCTGATTTTCTTCACTCACGTCTGCCTTGCTTTCAAGGAAAGACGTGTGTTTATCAATAATATACCAGTTTGTCCAGAATTCCTTATATTTTTTCTCACTTATGCCATAATAATACAGATAAAAGTCTTCCTTTGTGAGGGTGCCCTCCTCTGTCTTTTTATTATTGGCATAATCTTCTTCAAACTGTTTTTCCAGTGATGCTTTCTCGTCTGCCGTTAGTGTTATCCCGGCTTTTTCTGCTTCGTAAACACGTACGAGATACTCATTCGCAAAATTCGACGTATATTTTTTTATTTCATCCTTATCTGATTTTTCAACAGAAGAATACAGCTCTCGTACAGTTTCCTCTTCCTGATTTAAAATAAGTCTTGCAAAAAACTTAAATTGACTTTCTGTAATTTTCTTATCGGCAATCCCGGCAACCACTTTATCTTTTGCGGCTGCTTCGCTGTCATTTTTCTCTGCAGATAAAAAAACCACAATGCACACTGCCACAGCGATAACGCAAACGATACAACAGCACAAAACTATTATGTTGTGACGATTCTTGTTTCCCGAATCCATAAAAACACCGTCCTTTTTCTTTAGTATAGACACTTTTTACACTTCAAACGAGTCATCATACTCATCATCGTCATCTTGGTCATATTGAAAATCTTCTGTATTTTCTGCCGGTTCCTCAAATTCGTCTGTTTCTTGTACTTTTCTTTGTCCCGGTACACGCGTTACCGTTTTTTTCTTAATAGGTTCATCTTCCATATAATCAGGATACAAATCATCCCTCATTGCTACAAATGTGTTGAATACAAAATAGAAATATATATAGTATACAAAAGAACGCAATATCGCTGTCATCAGTAGCACTACTATGCTAAGTGCTACTGACTGATGTCCGTAATGCATTACAAAAAGCAGTACTCTGATTATTGCTGCAACAAACAAGAAAAGAATTGTTTTGGGAAACAAATACCATGCGTACGTGTTTGTCATTTTGATGCCTGCGCGAGCGTTTCGTTTTCTCAAACCTGCAATTGACGGCAGTACGTATGAGAAGTACATAGCGTAGAAAATTATTGCAAACAATGCAACAATCAAAGTGAGCAATGCCATGAGGAGCATTGTGAAAATAACGCCCGTATCTCCGTCCAGGAGCTGTTTTATCATAAAAAGTGTTGGTACTGCAGAATACAAAACAAGAAAAACAAGCGGCAGGGTCATGAGCAAAAACACAAAGAAATAAAGTAGTGTCTTGAAGAAGTTTCTTTTTAATCCTTCTGTAAATTCGCCTTTTGTTTTTTCTCTGTCTTCTACTGCGGCCACAAAAACGTTTATATGGCCCGACACAACTATCGAAAGCACGGCGGAAATTATGAGCATTAAAATCAGCACAAGCAATATGGATGCGAAAGCACGATTGCTATCGAGGAGCGATTCAAGCTTTAC
>JAGAQK010000071.1 GCA_017622825.1 Clostridia bacterium
AGCGGAAATGGCGCTAACACCACAAGTGATACTATTGATAAAGTTACGTTGAATGTAACGAACTCGCAATACTCATATGTATATGATGATTGCAATAACATAACGGAAATATACAAAAACAATGCTCTTATACGAAAATATACGTATGATGACTTGCAACAAATGACAAGGGAGATTATAATAGAACTAGAAGCAACGACAGGGCAACAGTATGACTTTAAATATGATTTGTATGGCAACATATCAAATATCACTGCAAGTTTGGGAGTAATAATATAATATGGCCTGCGCCATAGAAAGGATTAGAAATGAAAAAAATTGTTTTATTATTCATTTTACTGCCTTTGTGTATGTTTTCAGCTTGTACATCTAAAGATAGGCCTAGAGATAATATGATTACTTTTGATAAAGATGTTTATTATGATGAAGGTGTTTTTTTTGATAAAAATTGGGACGAAACTATCGGAACATATAAAGAAGCTGTAGTGCCTAATAAGGAAACGGCACTTGAAATCGCAAAAGCGATTTTTAATGGAATGGAAAAAACTGAAGATGAAAAAAATTTCGTTCCGTATTCTGTTTTTTATGACGAGCAAGACGAGATATGGATAGTTTCTTTTTGGAAAGATTCCAGTGAATATATTGTAGGTGGGGGTTGCAGTATAGCTATACAAAAGGCAGACGGCAAAGTCTTGAGAATATGGTTTGGAGAGTAAAACAGTTTTTGTTATGTTTGTTGGGGCTGACTACTCAGCATAAATGATTTACATGTAGCAGTAATAAATCCCCCGTTTCTAGTCATATTGGGTGGTTTGACTGTAAAAGAATTAGCGGTCGCTGCGATTTTACGTGCGGGATGTAGAGATTGTGGGGTATTATTGATGATTATAAAAAAGATTAAAGTTCAAAATCATGGATATGTTTACTGTAAATCGGGGTTCTATACTGCGGCAGATGGACTTTCTGAAAATTCGGTATACACGTTCACTACGGGAATAAACAAACTTTACGGAGAAATTGATTCGGAAAATTGGGCTGTGAGTTATCTGTTGTCTATGTACACACATAGACCTGAGGATTTTATTCTCTTTAATGAACCAAAAGTTTCAGTAAATGATAAAATTATGTCTTTGAGTGAATTGGCAGAGTATTCATGTTATATGGATAAAATATATCCGTTGTTTTCTACTGATGTTTCCGTTAAAGACTTGGTGATACAAGGTATAGAAAAAAGTAAAAAAAATATAACATATATGGATATTAAGAACATGTTTGATCTTGATGATCAACGTTTTGAACGACCGCTGAGTTGCGTCGGAAATGAGGTTTTCAGAGCTATGGCGGCGGTAGGCATTTCTCATAATAAAGAAATATTCTGTTTTCCTTGGCTAAGCTACACAAGGTATAAGGGTTATCACAAAAATTTGTGGGGATTAATGGATATATTAAAAAGCTTAGGTAAAATTGCCATTGTTCCGGTAGGAAAGAAAGACTAAGACATTGTTGCTAAACTTTTTAAGTTGATTCTCTTTTATATAGCATCTTCATCTGAATAAATACTTCAAAACTCTTTCTTCGATATCAACAATTATTACGTCATCACCGACCTTACGTATTTTTTCAAATGGGATAATAAGCTCCGCATCCTTTGAATGTGCGCCGAACAACTTGCCGGCGCCGGCAATAACAACGGCCTCCAGCCGCCCTGTTTCAAAATTCACATCAGCATCACTCACAAAACCCAATCTTCTCCCGTCAGACAGATTCACTATTTCGATATTTTTAAGTTTAGTTAAACGGCCCACGCCATCACCCCTTCGCTAATTATTATACGCATTAAAAACTTGTCAATATTACTTTAAAACGGCATATTTCGACTGATGATTTACATATAATTTATACGAACAAATCAAGTCGGGAGGCCATAATATGAAAACAGTATATTTGGACGTATTAGTTTTAGAAAATATGCTTATGAATTACGTAATATTACACGTCACAGCAAAAACGTCACGCTATACTGTAAAAAGTCTCAGACTTGCGCTTGGCGCAATGGTCGGCACGATATACGCAGTACTCGCACTCTGCGTCAGCAACGTTTTTGCGAATTTTGCAATAAAAATAGCGTTCTCGGCGCTTATGATATATGCATCGTTTTGGCCCAAAAAGATAAAAGAATTTCTTAAAATATCACTGTATTTTTACGCAATTACCTTTCTGCTGGCAGGCGTTTCGTTGGCGGCACTGTACGCAGGAAACACAAATTTTGTAAATAATATTTTAATCACGATGTGCGTAGGTTATCTGCTCGTCACGACTATTGCAAAAAACGTACAAAAATACCGGCGCGCGCAAAGCATTTCCGTAGACGTATACATACAATTTGAGAAAAATACAGAAAGAGGCGTGTGGCTGCCGGCAATGGTGGACACCGGAAATTCGCTGCGAGACCCTTTTAGCGGGAGGCCGGTCATCGTGGCGGAAATGAGCGCGCTTGAAAAAATATTGCCTGAGGAGATTTGTGACGTTATTAAAACGAGCACGGCAGGCGAAATCCTTGCAGACAGTGCGCTTTTTGGGGAAAGGGGCCAGTGGAGCAAGCGGCTGCGGGTGATTCCGTATAAGGCAGTCGGAGTTGAAAACGGAATGCTGGCCGGCTTCCGTGCGGATGTGGTCAGGATAGGGGGTGACGGTGATGAGAGGACGAAAGAACTCAGCGGCGTCGTGATTTGTCTGTACACGGAGGCTTTGTCTGATAATGAGGAGTATAAAGCGCTTTTAGCGCCTGAAATGATTGCATAAATAAGGGTTTGGGAGGATTATAATATGATTTCAAAGAAAATAACAATTTTTTTACAGCTAAAGTGGATAAAAGCAATGCGCAAGCTGGGATTGGGCTGCACGGGCAGCGTTTTTTATATAGGAGGTACGGAAACTCTTCCGCCGCCGCTAAGTGTGGAGGAGGAGAATTACTTGATGAAGCACTTTGATGATTCGGCAATGGACGTCAAATCGGTGTTGATTGAACGCAATTTGAGGCTTGTTGTTTACATAGCGAAGAAATTTGAAAACACGAATGTGAACGTGGAGGATTTGATATCAATAGGAACGATTGGGCTTATAAAGTCAATAAACACGTTTGCACCAAATAAGAATATAAAACTGGCGACATACGCGTCGAGATGTATAGAAAATGAGATACTGATGTATCTGAGGAAAAACAGCAGGCAAAAGGCGGAAGTATCTATAGATGAGCCGCTCAAAACTGACTGGGACGGCAATGAGTTGCTGCTTTCTGATGTATTGAGCAGCGATGAGGATATTGTGTCAAGAGACATTGAGGAGGAGTCCGAAATGGAAATGCTGCACGCGGCGCTTGGAAAGCTCTCTGCCAGGGAGCGCAAAATAATGGATTTGCGCTTTGGCTTTACTGACGGAGAGGAAATGACACAAAAAGAGGTTGCTGACATGCTTGGTATATCGCAGTCCTACATATCGAGACTTGAAAAGCGGATAATTGGAAGGCTTCGCAAGGAGCTTGTTAAAAGCGGTATCTAAACGTATTTCCTTAGGTGCTTGAGCGCATTTTTCTCGAGCCTGGAAATTTGTGCCTGACTTATGCCGATTTCATCGGCAATTTCAGTCTGGGTTCGGCCTTCAAAGAAGCGCATATTTATTATCATTTGCTCCCTGTCGGGGAGCTTTTTCATTGCTTCGTTTATTGTGATTGTCTGCTCCCAGGCGCTGTCAGTGTTGTGGCTGTCGCGAATTTGGTCCATGACGCAAACAGTATCTGTTCCGTCCTGGAAAACAGGCTCGAACATTGAAACTGTGTCCTGCACAGAATCTATCGCCATGGCGAGCTCTTCTCTGTCTACTGCGAGCTCTTTCGCGAGCTCGCAAATGGTGGGCTCTTTGCTGTTTTTGTTGAAAAGCTCCTCCCGCATCTGCATTGCTTTGTACGCAAGGTCGCGCAGGGAACGGCTGACTCGTATCGAGTTGTTATCTCTGAGATAGCGGCGCACTTCGCCGATAATCATCGGGACAGCATAGGTAGAAAACTGAACTTCCTGGGTGACATCGAAGTTATCTATTGCTTTTATGAGACCTATGCAACCTACTTGAAATAAGTCGTCCGGTGATTCGCCTTTGTTGTTGAAGCGTTGTATGACACTCAGTACGAGCCTGAGGTTTCCTTGAATAAACTGTTCTCTGGCCTCGCTGTCACCCTGCAGTATTTTTTCGAAGAGCTTTTTCTTTTCTTCGGCAGATAAAACAGGCAGCTTCGCTGTATTTACACCACATAATTCCACTTTGTTAATCAACATAAACCGCATCCTCCAAAACTGAATATGGATATCTATTGGATTTATATTGATTATTGTCTTAAGAAGAGAATCTTAAACTTGTAAAATATGTAAAATCAATACGAGTATGGATTAAGAAAATTTTTCAAAATTCTCAGTCGGCAATCACACGACACTCCATGTAATAACGTTTCTCGCATGCCTCGCCCATAGAAAAAGTCTTGCGCGGCAGAGCGCCCTTCTCGGCAACGGTCGGGAATAAGTCGTTCTTGTCCATCGAGGTCAACAAAAAGCCTACATTGCCATCGCTTGCCGATAATTCTCGTACGGAATCCTCTCCGTGAATGTAGTCGGTTTTCGCGCCGTATGAGTCCAATAAAGTTTGGAGTGCTCCTACAGCCAACATGTGCGTGCACTTCGGAATGTAGATTTTGCCCTCTTTTTTATTTGTTATGTACGATATCTCGTGAGAATTGTCCTGCGGCGCATCAACACTACAGCCTTTCTCTTCAAAGAATGCCGCCAATTTATCAAAATTCACATCGAATACGACTCTGTGTATAGGTTCAAAAATTATTCCGCTGTCGTGCAAGTTTACTATTTCAACCATTGCAAAGCGCGCTTTTTCGCAAGGCAGTCCTGCTTTTTTCAGCTCCTCATAGTGGCACTTCGCAGAGGCGAGCGAGTGGTTTCCGTCGCCAACAGCAAATAAGAAACCGTCGGAATGCTCGTTTAACGCCTCGAGTGCAGCAAAAACTTCATTGAAAGCATCCGGGGCAGTTTGTTCGTTGACGAGATAGCCCTCAATTGAACCGCCGTTTTTCATAAGCTCTGTGCTGTAAATGGGCGCGATGCCCTCAAGCTTTTTGGCGAGTGGTTCTATTACTGTCTTTTTTGGATCATCAATGAGAATCATTATGTGAGGCATTTCAAGACATGCATTCTTCCTGACTTTCATACGAGGGGGGATTCGCTCGGTAACGGTGCCCTCGGTTGCCCTGATGAGGGCGTGGGAACCCTTGTGGAAGTCGTACTTTTCCAAGTCCAAAGCCGCAACGAGACCTGTGCGGACAGGAGAGTAGGCTGTGTTTCTTTTAATAAGAATAAAAGATTCTTTGTAAGTATCAAATACGTTTGATGTAACGTATTCCTTCATGTTTTCGTTGATTTTTTTGATACGCTCGTCTACATCGTTTTCCTCTAAGTAAAGCTCGGGGAGCATGAGGCTGTATGTAGACGGCGAATTTTTTGTAATTTCTTCTACGTCTTGCCAATAATCAGGCTGTGACGTGTATTGGTCACATGCTACAGTAGCCCATTTGTACATATTAATTGATTTTTTGGGCAACAATATATCGGGAGCAATAAGTCCGATGTTTTTATATGATTCCTTGTTGGACATTGTAAAAAAACACTCCTTAATAATTTAATATGTATATTTAAACATTTTTTTTGAAAATATACAATAGCAGTTTGGGGGATAATGATGATTCGTATTCAAGAATGTAAAGGTGTTCCTGTTGTGTGCCTTAAAGATGAAGGCCGACTTGGATTTGTGTCGACACCTCTGTATAACGAGCAAAATAGCATAAAAGGTTTTTTGATTGAAAGCGAAAATGGTTTTACCGGAAAATTCAGGAAAAAATATATTTTGCTTGATGATGTGTTGAAGCTAAATGACAGCGTGTGCGTGGTGTACAGCAAGGATTCCGTAAAAAAATACAGCAAAAGCAAAAATTTGAAAACGGAATGTGACCTGGAAGAATTCATGGGAAGAGATGTGTTGTCCGCAAACGGCGAAAATATAGGAGTCGTGCACGACATCGTTTTTGACGTGGAAACGGGTGCTGCAGAGGGCTTTGAGCTTTCAAAGGGGTTTATGAACGATATGCTTGAGGGCAGAAAAGTCATTTTTATGCGAGACGGAGTTGAGTTCGCAGAAGAATATATAATTGCAAGGAGTGAGTGCGATGAGTAATAAGACTATGGGAGCAGTTGCAAAAGGCATGCTTATCGGCGCGGTTGCCGGCGGAAGCATTGCGTATATTTCCGGTATGGATATTACGTGCAAGTGTCGCTGCGTCAGAAAAAAGTTTTGCGTAATATGCAAAAATATGCGCAAAATCATGAGCCGATGAGGAAACAGATATGAAAGACGCCGGTGGCTTTTCACGCAAAATAATACCGTTGATTCCTTTTTTTGCCATATTAACGGTTCTTTTTTTGCTACGAAAAAAACTCGCCGGCGTTTATATTTCAGTTGCAGCCGCTGCTTTTTTGGCGTATATGCTTGACCCTGTTGTAAAATTCGTACAAAAACATATGAATTTTGTACGAAAAAAAACGAGAGAGAAAGCGGTGGCTGTGACTTTTATTATTTTTGTGCTTGCCTTGGTGGGTGTGACAGCTTTCGTGGTGCCCATAATAGTGTCGAACGTTATAGAGATTGTAGAAAAAGCAGACGAGATTGTGCCAAAAATCACTGCTTATCTTCAAAAAATTATATCTGATGAGCATTATGAAATTAAACAGAAGCTTATTGAGATAATAAACAGCGCAGAAGAAAAAGCAACAGCAAAAATTAACGAAGTATATAATATAGCAACGTCATTTTCGCTATACGAGAAACTTTCGGAAGCAATCGTGGGAATTATCACGGCGATTGTGCTTACTTATTACTTTATGCGCGATAAAACGCATATATTAAACGGCGTGTTCGGCTTGTTCCCGTACAGGTGGCGTGACTTCGTGACGGAAACGGCGGACGAGCTCGGTATGATTTCTGCAAAATTTGTACAAGGACAGATTTTCGTATCATTAATAATAGGCTCGCTTGAAACGGTCGGATTGCTGCTTTTAGGCATGCCGTACAGTGCTTTTTTCGGAATAATTGGCGGTTTTTCTAACTTAATACCGTATTTTGGCCCTTTTATCGGCGCTGTGCTGCCGGTGATAACAGCACTAGGAATATCGCCTGTAAAAGCCTTGTGGGTGCTGGCGCTGTTTTTGATAGTGCAGCAGATAGATAATCATTTTATATCGCCCAAAATTATTGAGGGAAATTTGGGAATTCACCCTATGGTGGTAATTATTGTGATTTTTGCAGGGCAGGAATTGTTCGGCGTGTGGGGGCTTATTGTAGCTGTGCCGGTATATGCCACAGTTAAATGTATTTTGTCTAAATTCATAAAAAATTTATCTATAAATTTGCATTGACAAAAAGTTTGTATGCGTTTAAAATTAAAGCTAATTGTGAGGGTCATGCGATAATAAGATTTATTAAAAAATTATGTCGATCATGGGTTTTAAAAAATATAAGGAGGAAAATTAAATGAGAACGAGAAATACTCATTCAAAACGTGTTATCAGTGCTTTAGTTGTGCTGAGCATGTTGGTGTCTTTAATGTCAGGATTGAGCTTTTCGACGGTATCGGCAGCAGAGGCAGTTTCTGTTGATACGTGGGCTGAGCTTAAGGCGGCATTGGAGAAAACAGGTGATGTTAATATCACGGTTACAGGTGAGATTGATTTTGCGACAACTGATGCTGCTACGGCAATAGCAAATTGCATAACGGTATCATCAGGTAACAAGACACTTGAACTTAATGGCTATGGTGTTAACTTTGAAGTAAGCAAATTTGAGCTTATGGAGGTTTCGGGTGTGCCGAAGAGCTTGATTACTGTGTCAGGTTCTGCAAGTCTTACAGTTAAGGATGCTGTTGGTTCAGGTTTGATTAACTATTTGGCTTCAAGTTCTGGTTACCTTACGTTTGATGCGCCTAAGCAGAGTGGCGGATTGATTTCCGTATCAGGTAACGCAAGTGTTAATGTTGTAGATGCTGCGCTCAACAACGTAGCAATAGGTCCGTGTATAAATGTAACAGGCGGTTCACCCAAAGTTACACTTGATGGTGCATTGCTTACGGCAGGTTCTGCTCTTTACGGTTGGTCAGGTGGATTTACTTTGTTTATAAATGAAGCAGCAGCAAGTCCTTCTGTTAAAATTTTAAATGGCACAGAAATGTCATGTTCGTCAAATTCAATTTATTCAGAATTTGCAAGTGGTGCAGGTGCTTTGTATGTTGGTAATTTGACTTCGTCTATAGATATTGCTCATGCAGTTCTTTATGGTGCAGTGCAGATTAGAGTAGCTGATCAAAATGCTACTAAGTTGCCTTTCGTTTCTGTTAGCACACACCAAATTAAAGTTGATAAGACGGTGCATACAGCTGATGCGAACTATTTGACGGGACCTATCAATTATGATGATTCTGTAGATACGTCCGGTGCAGGCGCAGGTCATTACTATATGATTATTGCTGATGTTTCAACAGGAAATTATCAGACAATAAAAACAGAAATCACGCAGTTGTCTGACGTTGAAGATCAGAGCAATGTTTATCCTACTGTCAGAGAGGCTTTTGAAAACGCGTATGGTACGACACAGAGCGGTTTCAGATATGATTTCTCTACAGATACAGCAGGTGTAAATCTTGTTTCGGGAAGTACATACTTTAAAGATAAAATAACACCTTCAGTTGGCTCAGATGAAAGTTCAATCAGCGTGCTGTCAGGACTTACAGCAAAAATGACAGGATTTTCTCAATTTGCATCGGATAACAGATGGACAGGCGCAAGTGAGATGTCTTTTGACCTTAAGATGGCATCGGATGGTAATAATTTTGCCGGATTCAATATTAAATATGGCAAAGAATTGATTTCGGGTGAGTCTTTGAATTCTGTTTTCTATAACGGTTGTTCAACAGGTATCAGTTTCTCATTTGCAACAGTAGACGGTACTAAATGTATTAAAATTGCAATTAAGTATCTTGACAGCAACGGTAATACTCGTGAAAACATTACGTACTGTTATGACGTAGTTTCAGATCTTACAGCTTTCAATACTTACAGAGTAAGTGATGATGCTGCAGGTACTATCAAGTTCTATGCAAACGACATCCTCTTTGCTACAGTGGTTTGTTCTAATGCAAAGGTTCCTACTGCGACAACAGTATATACTGAGCAATATTACAGCACAGTTAAAGTTATGGATAAAAAGGGAAAGACAGTAGCAACTATCTCAAATGCTCTTGTTTCTACAGAATCAGCAATTGCTTTTGCGACAGCAAATGAGACAATTGAATTTGATAATATAGAGATTTTGGATAAGAAAAATACAGATCCTAAGATTAACGGTGCGTATGTTTTGATTGAAAATGACCTTTCGATTGTATATTACGTTAGAAAGACGGACATTGACAGTGCAGGATTTACGAACTTAAAATTGATTGCATATACTGATGATGGCGAACCAACAGTATTGGAAAAACCTGAGGTTGCTAATGTTGGTGGTACAGATAGATACACCTTCACATTTAAAAACATCAATCCTAAAATGATGAATGATAATATATATACAACTTTATATGCAAAGCTTGACGGTAAAGTTTATGCTAGTAAACCGGTGCAGTATAGCATAGCTAATTATGCATATAGTATGCTTTCTGCCTCAACAACGCCGGATGTATTAAAAACTTTGCTTGTTGACATGTTAATATATGGTTCTAAAGCACAAGTGTTTACAGGACATAATACAGAAAATCTTGTTGATGCAAATTTAACAGCTGATATGCTTTCTTATGCAACTAAAGAATTGAGACCGCTTGTTAATTCTCTGCTTGTTCCTTCCTACAGTGATGATAACGTAGATGAAATTCCTCCTGTTCTTTGGAGAAGTGCAGGTCTTACGTTAACAAATACAGTAGAATTGTCATTCTCATTTGCTGCAGAAAATGCAGAAGGCTACATCGTTAAGATTACAGACGACAAAGGCAATTTGTTGAAAGAAATTAACAGTAATTACTTTACGAACACTAAATCTTCGACAGGTGAAAACAGGTACGTATTTGGATATGCAGGATTGCTTGCAAATCAATTGAGCACACCGATTAATCTTACTGTATATAACAGTGTTGATAGCGTAGTAAGTGGTACTCTTGTATACTCTGTTGAATCATATGCTTACACGCAACAAAATAGCTCTAACACTGCTTTGGCAGATCTTGTTAAAGCAATGATGATATACGGAGATTCAGTTCGCGCATATACAGCTTGAGTTAAAACTACTATATAATTTTTGGGGCTGTAAAAACAGCCCCAATTTTTTTATTTGGTGTAAATTTAATTTATCTGAACAACGACTGTGCTTTTTGCGAAATGTATATTAGTCAATGATGTCTATATTGCAATCAAAAGTTAATCAATAGATATAAGATGTTACATGGAGGATTCAAATGAAAACGAGAAAAATTCAGATTGTAGGGGACTTAATTATTGCATTGGTGTGTGCGATTCCTACAGCTTTTTTTGCAGAACAATACAATGAAGGTTATAAATATTTATATAATTTATTTATGTATGAGTCCGATTATCAATTATTAACAATGGCAAAATGGTATATATCACGATGTTGGATAGTAGTTGGGTGTGGTGTTTCACTTTTAGTATTGTTAATGTCTGTTTTTTCGTTAATAATAAAAGCAAATTCCTTTAAGCACAATATTACTTTTATTATTCTATCAATATTTTTTGCTGTAATGGTTTTCGGAATTAACCAATTGCTTGGCGTAAATGCTTCTTTGCAGTTTTTGTTAGGCATAGTAAACCGCATTTTGATTTATACCTTTATATTAGTATTCGGTTTTCGGAGCTATTTTGATTCAAAAAAGCAGAGACTACAAAAGTTACAAAATAATTGATGTGTTTTTGAGCGGAGATTTTTGATTATTCTTGCTGATGAACCAACGGGAAATGTAGACAGTCTTGCAGCCCGAGAAATTGCACAACTATTGAAAAAAATATCAAAAAAAAGTTGACATATATATATCTGTTGTGGTATCATACACAAGCGCGTAAAGAGGAAGCTGATTGCTTCACACCTTGGCCGATTTTAAATCTGCGGGTTTCACGCATATGTGTTTAAGAATACAGAGCTTTGTAGCTGTGATATTGCGAAGACAACATATTGTGAGATTTATTAAAGGTGTGGCGAGTCAGTAACTGATTCGCCACTTATTTATTTTGGAGGTGTCGGTTATAAACAAAAATGAATTGATGGTAAATGAAGAGATCAAAGAAGCTGAGGTCAGATTGATTGATAATGAGGGTGGTCTCATCGGCATAATGTCATCAGATGAAGCTCTTAAGATTGCATATCAGAAAAACCTTGATATGGTTTTGATTGCTCCGACGGCAAAACCGCCTGTATGCAAGATAATGGACTATAACAAGTACATTTTTGACATGGCAAAGAAAGAGCGTGAAAATCGTAAAAACCAGAAAGTTGTCAACATCAAAGAAGTAAGACTTGGACTTGGTATCGGAGAACATGATTTTCAGGTAAAAGTAAAAGGCGCACTTAAATTCTTGAAGGATGGAGACAAGGTTAAAGTTACGGTTCGATTCGGCGGTAGGGAAATGAACCATACAGGAGATGGAGAAGTGTTGATTGACAGATTTGCAGATGCAGTAAGCGAACTGGGAATTATGGAAAAAAGACCTAAGTTAGAAGGAAAGAGAATGTCAGTTATCATTAACCCAAAGTGATATAACCAACACGAGAAGAAATTAACTAATATTATATAAAACGTACGAAGAAAATAAGAGAGTTACGTAGTAAAGAA
>JAGAQK010000072.1 GCA_017622825.1 Clostridia bacterium
CTTTGTAACAGCAGAATGCTGCGTAAGGAGGATTGTGATATATGGAGGGGCTTACTACAAAAGATGCAGAACAAAGGCTGGCACGATATGGCAAAAACGAATTGAAACAGCACAAAAAGAAATCACCCGCGGTTCTTTTTATAAGTCAATTCAAAGACGTAATGACACTCGTACTGCTGGCGTGCACCGGGATTTCCGCATTCATGCAAGACTGGATAGAAGCAGTCGTAATGGTAGGGATAGTGATAGCAAACGCCGTAATGGGCTTCGTACAGGAATTCCGTACAGAAAAAACAATAGAAGCACTGCGCTCAATGACCGCAATGCACGCGAAAGTAAAACGTGACGGCAAAATTAAAGACATCAGAGCGGAGCAACTGGTGCCGGGCGACGTCATTATTGTAAAAAGCGGCGACGTGATGCCGGCAGACGGGTATATAACGCAGACGACGGGGCTTGCCGTGGACGAAGCAATGCTTACGGGAGAGTCGGCGGCAGTAGAAAAAAGCGCGGCGGCAGATGGAGACAACAAGGTTTATTCCGGCACCATGATATTTAGCGGCACAGCAACGGTTGTTGTAACAGAAACGGGCATGCGAACGAAAATGGGGCGCATCTCCGGCATGATACAAGAGGCAAAAGAAGAAAGCACGCCACTGCAGAAAAAATTAGCAAAAATGGGAACGTACATAGTAATGGCATGCGGCGTAATCTGCGTCGCAGTTACCGTAACAGGAATTTTAAGAGGAGAAGAAACCATAAATATGCTACTGACAGGTATAAGCCTCGCAGTTGCGGCGGTACCGGAAGGACTGCCGGCGATAGTAACAATATCGCTTGCGTTGGGTGTACAGAGGATGGCCGACAAAAACGCACTTGTACGCAAACTCACAGCAGTAGAAACACTGGGCAGCACGACAGTAATTTGTTCTGATAAAACAGGCACGCTAACACAAAACAAAATGACAGTGCGCGAAAAGTACATCCTTACGGAAATGTTGGAGGTTATTTTTACTTTGTGCAATAATTCCGCAGATGCTACCGAAAAAGCATTGAACGAAACAATCAACGAACGCGCCAAGCAGAGGTCGGCAGAATTTGAAAGAATAGGAGAGATACCGTTTGACTCAAAGAGAAAATGTATGAGCGTAGTGGTAAAAAATAAAAACGGCGAAAATTATGTGATGACTAAAGGCGGAGCAGATGTTGTTTTGACAAAAGCAAGCCACTATATAGAAAACGGGAAAATAAAAAGAATGGACAGCGGAGCCAGAAAAAGATTTCAACAGCAAAACGATATCATGGCATCAAAAGCACTGCGCGTACTGGCAGGAGCATACAAAAAAATAACAGCAGAAGAAGCAAGAAACTATGCCGGCTCACAGAAAGTAAAAATTGAAACAGGTCTTGTGTTCGCCGGATTCGCAGGACTTATGGATCCGCCGAGAGAAGAAGTACCGGCTGCAGTAAAAATGTGCGAAGAAGCAGGAATAAGAACGATAATGATAACAGGCGACCACAAGGTTACCGCGGCAGCAGTAGCAAGAGAGGTAAATATAAAAAGCAAAAACGTGCTGACCGGCGAAGAAATTTCATCCATGAACGACGCAGAATTCGAAAAAGCCGTCGACAGCGTGAACATATATGCCAGAGTGCAGCCGGAACACAAATTAAGAATTGTAAAAGCGCTTCGCAAAAAGAAAAACATCGTCGCCATGACAGGCGACGGCGTGAACGATGCGCCGGCCATAAAAGAAGCCGACATAGGAATCGCCATGGGTATGGGCGGCACAGATGTCACACGTGAGGCTTCGGATATGGTGCTGATGGATGATAATTTCACCACAATAGTAGAAGCAGTAAAGCAGGGCAGAGGAATATACGATAACATAAGAAAATTCATAAGGTATATGCTGGCATGCAACCTGGGCGAGGTAGTAACAATGTTTGCCGCAATGCTGTTAGGAATGCCGCTGCCGCTGTACCCGATACAGATTTTGTGGGTGAACCTGGTAACAGACGGCCTGCCGGGAATTGCACTTGGGCTTGATAACGTAGGCCATGACGTTATGAGACGAAAGCCCGTGCCGGCAGACAAAGGACTGTTTAGCGGGCGCCTTCCGTTCTTGATAATTTTCAGGGGAGTGCTGATTGGATTGTGCACGTTGGGCGCGTTTGCTGCCGTAAGTTATACGAACGGAAACGTGGACGCGGCAAGAACGACAGCGTTTTTTACGCTTGTTATGGCCCAAATAGTTCATTCCTTGGAGTGCCGCAGTGAGACGAAAGGTATATTGAAAAGCGGCGTTCGCGATAATATGTGGCTGTTGGCGGCAGGGGCATTTTCGCTGCTTTTGATGATAGCTGTGATTTACGTGGCGCCTTTGCAAGGAGTATTCAAAACGGTAGAATTGAGCGCTGCACAGTTAGGTATTGCGGCAGGCTTCACTGCCATAGGGCCCATCGTGGGAGGCATTGTGAACGAAATATTTTTTCTTGCTAAAAAATAACAGATATGGCATAATTTAAGTCTATGGATATATGAATTCTAAAGATAAATTGCGAGGCTGCGATAGGGGAAAATTGCCATGGGCAAAGAAAATGATAATAAAAATAATAAAGGGATTAAAAAGGTCAGCAAACTTGTAAGTAAGAGAAACGTTCTTTTGCTTGTGTTGGGTTTGCTGATTTTTACTGTTGTTATATTGCTGTCGCCGCTTTTTGGCATTACTGAGATAAAAATAAGCGA
>JAGAQK010000073.1 GCA_017622825.1 Clostridia bacterium
TATGCTGTGCCTGACAGCGTTTTTGAATGTGCTGTCCCCTTTATTGAAACTTCCCACGGAAGCGAGCTCCTCGCTCCCATGGATTTGACTTCTTCTCAAGTTTTGACCGTCTTTGACTCTAATGGTCTTTCTTTTTCTTACAATATCGTTACTGAGAGAATTACTTACAATTTACCTGTTTTTTATATTGAAATTGAAAACGATGCTGAGGTTACTTCTCGCGAGGATTATTTGAGGGCTTCTTTGCGTGTTGACGTTCCTGCGCCTTCATCTGCGGCGAGCGCAACCTTTCCGTACCTCCAAGAAAAGGAGATTCTCATACGCGGCCGTGGCCACTACAGTTGGAATTTCCCGAAAACGCCGTACAAGATTCGTTTTCATGAGAAAACTTCTGTTTTGGGACTGAATGCGTCGAAAAATTGGGTCCTTTTGGCTAATTATGTGGACAGGAGTCTTTTGCAAAATTATGTTGCTTTGGAAATGGGCAAGGTTATGGATAATATCCCCTATCATTCTTCCCAATATCCTGTGGATGTTTTTGTGAATGGTTCGTACCGTGGTGTGTACACTTTTGGCGAGCAGCTTGAGGCTAAGGAGGAACGTATCAATCTTGAGGATTTTTCTGCTGAGCCTGATACTGATTACTTGCTTGAGCTTGGCGGCAAGGATGATGGTGACGTGCTTGGTGTTGATTATTTCCATGCGGGCACTTTGAAGTTTGCGGCTATTAAGCATCCTGACAGTTCTCTTCTTACGGAATCTCAGCGGGACTTTCTGATTTCGTACGTTCAGCAGGCGGATAAGGCTGTGCAGAACCTTGATAATTACGAGGAGTATATTGATGTTGACAGCCTGATTGACTGGTTTATTATCCATGAGCTTTCTTATAACTTGGATTGTTGTTTTAGGAGGAGCTGCTTTTTAATTAAAGAAAAGGGTGGCAAGCTAAAAATGGGTCCTATTTGGGATTTTGATTTGGCCTTTGGTAGTTATTTCCGTTACGAGGAAGGTGACTGGGCTTCGGAAGGGTATTCCGGTGGCTATGTCGACATTACCTGGATCAATTTCTTGTTAAAAGACTCTGCCTTTACCTCGCGCCTACGCGCTCGGTGGGATGAAATCAAAGAACGTCTCTTAGATCAAGCCCTAAACGCTGTGGACCATATGTCTGCTCTTATCGCGCCTTCGGCGGAATTCAATTTTAAAGTCTGGCCCATCCTTGGTCAGTCCATCCCTTCTCAGCCCGATTCCCATAAAAAATACAACACTTATTCCTTGCAAGTCAGTCGCCTTAGAAATTTCATACTGAGTCGATACGAATGGATGGATGACACTATTTCCACCATGAATTAATCCCTCTAAAAAATATAAGCACCAAAATTGTCCCCCTAACCTTTCATTCCCGTCTTGTTTTTACTTTCTGCCTGGTCTGATAGTAAAAACGATCCGAGTTTGGCTATACGGGTCCTTTGTCCCCGTCTCGTTTTTACTTTTTGCCTGGTCTGATAGTAAAAACGGTCCGAGTTTGGCTGCCCAGGTCCTTTGTCCTTTTCTTGTTTTTACTTTTTGCTTGGTCAAATAGTAAAAACGATCTGAGTTTGGCTGCCCAGGTCCTTTGTCCTTTTCTTGTTTTTACTTTTTGCTTGGTTAAAAAGTAAAAACGGTCTAATGGAGATTATCTATGTAAGGGTTAATTTAAAAATGCTCAACTAAAAGCCGTATATTTCAGCCAAAAATTTCCGTAGATGGCGGCAAAGATATGAATGCAATAGCGGCAGTGGTAGCAAAAAAGGGAGATATTGCCAAGCAAAATAATAAACTAAACGCCGGCAATTATGCCGGCGTCGTTGACTTACAAAATATTTTTGTTTTCACATTAGGTTATCTTCTACGATTATTATACAACTGTCGGTGTAAATTCTATTTTCCGATGTTACTGTAATATTTATAACGGTTCGCCCCGGTTTTATACCCGTTATAGAGCAAGCCTTGTTTTTTTCTAATTCTTCCGAAAAGCTGCAAGGTGATAAAGCAGCAATTGATTCATCCTCTATTTCAAATTCAACTTGAGCTTCTGCAATACTTACAGGCATTAAAAATATCCTAAAGTTGGTTGTTTGGCCGGGTTTTAGTAAAACCTTTTTAGGTCTTGAAATTTGTATCTGCTGTGTATTTTGATTGATGAGCGGCGAATGAGATGGTTTTGCTTCATTTTCCGTATCCGAAGCAGATGAGGATATTCCTAAATCAGCAGACGGCGTTGTTTCGACATCCGCTAAATGAGGATCTTGCGATGGTTTTTGCGAACGCATTGAAAAATCATCAACCGAAGGGGTTGCTATAATTTCAGGAATCTCAAATTCAACACTACCGGATGCAGAAGCTGTTTTTTCCTTATTTATAGTTGCCGCGATATTTTTGCTTGCACATAAAAGTCCAAAAACACCAAAAACCAAAATAAATGTGATTAAAATTCGCTTTTTCATAAAAATTCCTCCTTGCATTAACAAAATCTAAGCATATCTTTAATAAAATTATATAACAAAGTTTTTTCTGTCAAATATATTTTATTTGTTTTTAAAATATTAAACTTAATTGCTAACAAAGTCAAACAAAAGCGTCTTTAAATCCACACAGCATGCGTTCCGTTTAGTCTAATATTTTGCCGTCGGTAGAGATGGTAACAACCCTCCACGGAATGAATTTGCCGCTTGCCAGCAAGGCTTTTTTCACAGCTTGTTCAATACCGCCACAGCAAGGCACCTCCATACGCACAACAGTTACGCTTTTAATATCGTTATTTGCAATAATGGCGGTTAGCTTATCGGCATAATCAACACTATCAAGCTTCGGGCAACCAATAAGAGTGATGTGATTACGGATAAATTCATTATGAAAGTTACCGTAAGCAAAAGCAGTACAATCCGCCGCCACCAAAAGATTTGCGCCGTCAAAATAAGGCGCGTTCGCAGGAACAAGCTTTATCTGCACAGGCCACTGTGATAATTGACTACCGATAGGTGCGGAAAAGCTACTGCAATCGCGACTGCCTCTGTTAATGGCTTTAGATTGCGTTCCGGGGCAACCGCAAGGCAATGTGCCTTGCTTCTTGGCTTTTGCTTCAAGAACTGCCGCTTCATCATAGGCAGGTGCTTCGCGTTCTTCAAAGGAAATGGCATCTACAGGGCACGCAGGTAAGCAATCTCCAAGTCCGTCGCAGTAGTCCTCGCGAACAAGCTTTGCTTTTCCGTTTATCATTTCGATAGCACCTTCGTGGCAAGCGGAAGCACAAGCACCGCAGCCGTTACATTTATTTTCATCGATTTTAATAATTTTTCTAATCATAAAAAATCTCCTCTCTTGATTTTACGAGTTTATTTTATTACAATAATTAAAACAATGCGGTTGTTTTTACAACAGAAAGTGATGATTTATGAAAAAGTATGTTCCGGTTTTAAAAAGAGCGCAACTATTTGCCGGTGTTGGCGATGATGAAATAACGTCTATGCTTTCTTGCCTTGATGCAAGGCTTCATACCTATAAAAAAGGTGAATACGTACTTCGTCAGGGCGAGCATCTAAATGACATTATTATTTTGGTAAGCGGCAACCTTCATATACGAAATGATGATTATTGGGGCAACCGCAGCATTCTCGGTCATATTGACGTTGGCGAAATGTTTGGGGAGGCGTACGTTGCTCCCGAAAGCGGCGCACTACTGAATGATGTGGTCGCTATAGAGGACAGTGCCGTTATTTTCTTTAACGTAAAGCGAATTATTACAACGTGTTCTTCTGCCTGCCGTTTTCACGCTATGGTGGTACAAAATATGTTTTTTGCCATTTCCGAAAAAAACAAAAAGCTCGTACAAAAGCTTGTGCATATGTCCAAACGTTCTACAAGAGAGAAGCTGATATCATATTTATCCGAAGAGGCCAAACGACATAACAGCCCAAACTTCACGATTCCTTTCAACCGTCAGCAGCTTGCGGATTTCTTATCGGTTGATCGAAGCGCAATGTCCAACGAGCTTTGCAAAATGCGAGATGAAGGTTTAATCGAATTTGAGAAAAATCAATTTAAATTACTATAGAACAGCTTCAAAAATCATATTATAGTAAGGCGGCGCTGCTGAGCGCAAAACAAAAAAAGCATCTGCGATAACAGATGCTTTTTGGTGGGAGATCATGGATTCGAACCATGGAAGTCGTAGACAACAGATTTACAGTCTGCCCCATTTGGCCGCTCTGGAAATCTCCCTTATTAAAAATACAGCCGTTTAAAACGGCTGGAGCTGGTGGACGGATTCGAACCCCCGACCTGCTGATTACAAATCAGCTGCTCTACCAACTGAGCTACACCAGCGAATTCAGCTGCGCTCAACGCGACAACGTTGATGATTATACATATATTTCCCATACTTGTCAACACTTTTTTATAAAAAATTTAAACTTTTTCTATAAAGAAACCCTGCCATCATATTAATTAATAATTCTTGAATTTTTAACCCCAAACAGATATAATATAATTAGGTAGAAATCGACACAAAGGAGCATAAATTAACATGCAAATTATGCCTGACTTATCAATATTGACAAACCCAAAAATCACTAATATAAATAAAGAGCCTGCAAGAGCATGGTTTCTTCCCTACAGTTGCCGTTGCAACGCACTGTCAGGAGCACGCATTCTCAACGGATACACCCCGGAATCAGCTTTTGCATCAATAATTTCCGAAAAGAGCAGCCGCCGCAAGCTTTTAAACGGCGATTGGGATTTTATTTACTGTCAAAACCGCAGCGAATTTACACAAGCTTTAAATGATATAAACAACAACACCGCAAATTGGGATAAAATTAAAGTTCCCTCAAATTGGCAGATGTTCGGCTACGACGTGCCGCAATATTCAAACGTAGCATACACTATACCGCTGGACCCGCCAAACATTCCGTACGATAACCCGGCCGGCATATACAAGCGCGAATTTTCATTGCCCGACACCTGGACGGGCCGCGAGGTGTATTTAAATTTCGACGGTGTGAACGCTTTCTTTTACGTTTACGTTAACGGCGAATTCGTGGGAGCAAGTCAAGGCTCTCATTTGCCTACGGAATTCCTCATCACGCCACTGCTTAGAGCGGGCAAAAATACTCTCACGGTAATTGTCTTTAAGTGGGCGTGGTCAACTTTCATTGAAGACCAAGATTTCTACAGACTTTCAGGAATATTCCGTGACGTATACCTCCTTGCAAGAACGCAGGAGCACATCAGAGATATCAAAGTAAAAACAACGCTCGACACTGTGTTTATCGATGTTTTTGCCACAAAGGAAAACGGAGCCGCTACAGTAGAGCTCTATGACGATAAAAATCAGCTTATTGTGCGAAAAGACTCGATAATAAAAAACAGCACTGCCTCTTTTGAAATTAAACTTGATAATCCAATAAATTGGACTGCCGAGAATCCATATTTATACACTGCACTCATACACGGTTTTAACGAAGTTATCCCCGTTCGCGTGGGTCTTCGCACTGTGTCAATCAGCGACAAATGCGAGCTGCTCATAAACGGCACTCCCGTTAAGCTCAAAGGCGTCAACAGGCACGACACAAATCCCGATTTGGGTCACTACACGCCACTTCGTACCATTTTAAACGAGCTTTTGCTTATGAAAAAGCACAATATCAACTGTATAAGAACGTCTCACTACCCCAATGTGCCGGCTTTCCTCAAGTTGTGCGATGAGCTCGGCTTTTACGTTGTAGACGAAACGGACCTGGAGACTCACGGCACGCATTTCGGCGGTAATGAGTACGGCAAAGACCAAAGTCTTATGCTCACAAACAACGGAGACTGGGCTGATGCTTATGTTGACAGAATAGAAAGAATGTATCAAAGAGATAAGAATTCGCCTTGCGTTATTATGATGTCTTTAGGAAACGAGGCGTTTTTCGGCGAAAATCATCGAAAGATGTCACAATATGTCAGAAATCAGGATCCAGAGCGCATTGTCCATTACGAAGGCTGCGCAGACCCTGCTGATGACTCTATAGACGTATACGGCAGGATGTATTCTCATATTGATTTTGTAAAAGAATTCTGCGAGAATCCAGAAAACAAGAAGCCTTTATTTATGTCAGAGTACGCTCACGCTATGGGCAACGGCCCCGGAGATTTATCTGAGTATTGGGATTTATTCTATAAATATCCTAATTTAATAGGTGGTTGTGTGTGGGAGTGGGCAGACCACGCCGTTAGAACAGTAGAAAACGCTCACGGAGAAAGAGCCGTTTACTACGGCAACTCCATGCCCCAATACGGCAAACCTTCAATAGAAAGCAAATCTGCCCCATTCTTCACGTACGGCGGCGGCTTCAAAGAAATAATTCACGACGGCAATTTCTGCGTTGACGGACTCGTAAATCCCGACAGGATACCGAGCACAGGTCTTTTGGCTTTGAAAAACGTGATAGCACCCGTCAGTATAGATGCTCACAATATCATTTTCACAAAACAAACGTACAGTTTCACAAACCGCATGGATTTTACAAATCTGGAGGAATTTGACATTTTATATACAATAAAAACTCCTTCGCAAGTTTTTGCGCAAGGTGTGCTTAACGTTAATTGTGCGCCTCATTGCACAGTTTGCGAAAGTATTGATTTTACTTTCCCCGAATTTTCTTTTGAAGAATTTTTCATAGAATTCAGTTGTAAATTAAAGAAAGATACAGTTTGGGCTCACGCAGGACACGAGCTAGGATTTAAACAAATAAAACTCCCCGTGCTCCAGACGATACCGGAAACGGAGACAACGTCATCCATGCCTCCTATGAGCTTTAATTTCTCTGAGGAAAACGAGAAAGGCATATTAACAGTTAACGGCGAAGATTTCATTTACACCTTCGATATGACAAAGGGTGTATTTACGAGCCTTTTGTTTAACGACGTAGAATTGCTCGCTTCCTCTCCCGAATTTTCAATTTACAGAGCCCCCACTGACAATGACCAATATATCAAAAACCAATGGAGAAATTGCAACATGCACATATCGTCGCAGCAGCCATATTCATGTACAGTGCTTTCAAAAGGAAGCAAATACATCACACTGTTGGCTTCTTATTCAATTGCAGCTCCATCTTTCATGCCATTCGTTAAGTTTTCTGTATTATGGGCTATATACGGTAACGGCGAAATAGGCGTTGGCGTTACTGCCGACGTTCGCCCCGGCACCCCCACACTCCCCCGCTTTGGGCTTGAGTTTAAGATGCCCGCCGGCAATGAATTTGTAAGCTACTATGGCTACGGACCATTTTCGTCTTATTGTGACCTTAAGCAGCATTGTAAAAGAGGTATTTTCCATTCAACTGTTACCAACGAATTCACGCCGTATATTTTCCCTCAGGAAACCGGAAATCATTTTGGCGTGCAGTGGGCAATCGTGCACGATGCAGAAGGCAGAGGTATTATGGTCAAGGGAATGCCCGAAGTTGAGTTCAGCGCATTGCATTACACCGCAAAGGATTTGGACGAAGCTTCTCTTGCAAATCACCTTGTGCCGTTGCCGGAAACTGTTGTAAGGATAGATTACAAGCAAGCAGGAATTGGCTCTAACAGTTGCGGGCCCGAGCTACTTCCAAAATACAAATTTGATGAGAAACAATTCTTGTATTCATTTACTTTTAAACCGCTATTTACAGAGAGTACAGACATTTTGAGAGAGAGCAGAACATTACCTGGGATTACGGAGGTATAGAAATGAACAAAAAACTTTTACCAATTGCGCTGTTATGCATTATCTCAGCACTGTTCTTTACGGTGGCGTGCGATAATTCCGCATCAACAGAGAACAACCCTACTGCTACTGTCGGCACTGCTGACGTTGGCAATGCGACAACCCCCGCAAGTGACAGCACGCATTCCGTACAACCGTCACAGCCTGTCACCTACGAAACGCCGTCGTCTACAGCAGGTGTCGCTACTGCTACTCCTGAGCCGACTTCAACGCCTGACGGTGATTCGACTGCATCGTCGTCCGCTACAGCTTCCGAAACGTCGACTGCGCAGTCTACAGCAAAGCCTACGGCGACACCAACGCCTACCCCGACTCCAACGCCGACTCCCGAGGTGCCTGACGTTGAGTTTTCCGTAGAAGGAGGCATTTATACAAAGGCTTTGAGTGTCAGCTTAACGGCAGACCCGGGATACACGATTTACTATACGACGGACGGCTCCGACCCTAAAGTGAGCGGCCAGAAGTACAGTACGCCTATAAGAGTTCAAAACAGCACAGGTTCCACAGGAGACTTGACTAAGAGTATTGCCAAAAGATTTGGTTATGCTGCTCCAACTTCTCAAATGGTGGGTACCGTAATTAAAGCTTACGCTGTAAAAGGCAGCGAGAAAACAGACGTTTACACAAACACTTACATAGTATCAAGCAACTTTACGTCTTTGTACAAATTGCCAAGCGTTTCCATTTCTTTGGAGTTTACGGATTTTGCAACGGATACGGGTATTTACGTTAGCGTTATGAATCATCCTTTTGATACGAAGGAACGCAAAGTCGCTTTCTTTGAATATTTCGATAAATCCGGCTCTAAGGTTGCAGGGCAGTTCGTCGAGCTTTCTATGCACGGCAATGGTTCTTTAGGTAATCAGCAAAAATCCATGCGTCTTTACTTTAAAAAGGATGCCAATCCTACCGAAATGGAAAATCCGGGTAAATTAAAATATGATGTTTTCGGTGGTCGTGTTCTTGATTTCAATGGCGCAACGATTGATTCATACAAACGACTTCTTTTAAGAAACTCCGGCAACGATTGCACCGCGTCAATGCTCCGAGATGCTTTGATGCAAAGACTTTGCAGAGAAACAAACGTTGACTATATGGAAACACAGCCTGCTGCTGTTTTCATAAACGGCGAGTTCTGGGGTCTTTATAATATTCGCGAGCGATATGATGCTAAATACTTCGAGTCCCACTACGGCGTTCTCGAAGAGAATTTCGTTATGTTAGAGGCTCCCTCGCCTCTTGTTACAGGCAACGGAAATTCCCCCTACGAAGTTAATGACGGTCTTGCCGGCGACGAAAAGCCTTTCAACGATCTCATTTCGTATGCAAAAAGCCATAATTTAGCAAATGCTACGAATTATAACTATGTTGCTGACCGTGTTGACATTGACAGCTTGATTGATTTTTATATTGCAAATATATATTTCTGTAACGTTGACTGGCCTACAAACAACATAAAAGTTTGGCGCAATAAAAATCCTCAGGATCCAAGCGGTCTTGATACTAAGTGGCGTTTTGTTCTTCTTGATATGGATCACGGTTGCAGTCTTGTTAATGACTATACATTAAATATGATGGATAGAATTAATTGCAATACAGTTCTTTCTGACCTTATGAATGCACTTTGTTCTAACGAAACATTCATGCAAAAGTTTATTAACAGGTTTAATTACTTAATGAAAAATGTCTTTGTGGCTGACAAAATGATTAACGTTTTAAACAGCATGGCTTCTGAGATTAAACCCATCGTATCATATCATAGTTCCCGTTGGGCAAGCTCCGGTTTTTCTTCTTCAAAATGGCAAAATGAAATTTCAAAAATCGAGACTTTTCTTAAGCACAGAACTTCTTACGCTACAAAATATTTCAATGAATATTTTAATCTTGTTCCTATTAATATTGGCGTAACTTTCACTGATGGCGTGTCTTCCGTATCCGTAAATTCTAAAAACGTAACTTCCGGCAGCACGGTCGAGCATTCTGTAGGTGACAAAATAACAATAAAAGCGAGCGTCAAGAGTGGCTACTCTTTTGCCGGCATTGCGGTAACAACGACTGACGGTAAGCAGACTGTATATAAATCAACTACTGCTTCATTTACAGTTACGGGTAAACTTACAATTTCTGTTCTTGCGCGTAAAAATAATTTTTCTGCTACGGAAATGCTTGTGGCCGGTTCGAGGGATTTGTTCTACCTGAAAGCCAACGGAGATTTGTACGCATGGGGTGCCAGCGATAAAGGACAATGCGGTATTTATACCGGCAATAAGCTGTTGCCTGTTTCTTTGATAATGACTTCTGTAAAACAGGTTGCCACGTCCCAGGGCGGTAACGTAGGTGATGAGCCTCATACTTTGATTTTAACGGCTGACGGCAAGCTTTATGCCGTTGGTAACAATAGTTATAAGCAAACTGGTTATTCAGGCGATGATTATTATACTTTGCGCCCTGTGAGCGGCGTTCCGTCCGGCACCATTTCTTCGATAAGTGCCGGCCATGATCATACTTTAATTCTCATGTCAAACGGTGATTTATATGGTATTGGCAACAATGCGAAGGGTCAGCTTGGGTCTTCTAATCTGGGCGGTCAAATTTCTTCATTTACCAAGATTGCTTCGGGAGTATCATCCATGGCTGCCGGTAGACGTCATACGTTATATATAAAGGGCGGTATACTTTACGGTTTGGGTGACAACCGTTGGAACAAACTTACAACCGGCAATACAGAAGTATATTCTTCTCCTGTCAAAATCACGGATACGGCTATGTCAAAGGTTTTTGCAGGTGAACATTCTTCTTTCTGTATAGACACAAGCGGCAACCTGTATTATTTCGGATGGAGAAGTACTTATAGCTTTATTACAGGAGATGGTGATGGAAAACTTCATAAAATAATGTCCGGTGTTGCCTCTGTTAGTATGCAAGATGAGCATGCAATTATAGTTGCAAAAGATGGCAAAATTTATGGTTGGGGAATGAATTCTTACAATCAAATATCTTCGTCTTCTGCTTCGGCATTCTCCTCTCCTGAGCTCATAAGCAACTCAGCCAAGGGTGGCGCTGCCGGTTCTTGGTTTAGCGCCGTTCTCAATAACGATGGTAGCGTGACCGTATGGGGCAAAAACACTTCCGGTATTGCCGGCAATGGCTCATCTTCCGAGAAGATAAGCAAAACAACAATCGTTGCCTCAAAGTTCAACAAGTAACGTGTAACTGTTCATCATAAATAAATAAGCTCGACAAATCGGCACTGCACCGACCCACTTATGGTCCGGCCGCAGTGCCGATTCAATTTAACTTTAAATTATATGTTTTTTGTGTTTTCTGTGTTTCCCGCTTTGCTCGCCTTTTTCTTGACAACAATAAGCACAACACACAATACGACAAGAACAGCGATAGCAGTTATAATAATTATCAGAGTAAACAGGTCAACGTCGGCAAAAGCGTCAGCGTCCTTGTATCCCACTGCTCCATAGAGGTCAGGAGTTCTTGCGCCGGGAAGAATTCCGTTTGAAATCACACCGCCTTCTTTGACATAGCGGTAATTAAAACGAGCATTCGGAGCACTATCACCAAGATCCATAAACTCCATCACTTCACCTGTTATAGTAGAGTTATCTGCCCACTTAAAATCAAAATTATCACGCTTATCAAGAGAAACAAGAGAAGATTTAACTTTAATAATAAGTTCATTCCCTTTTATTGAATACTCAGCCTCACCTACAGTTTCAAAATTCCACTTGTTGTCTACAAATTTTTCTACAGAGACCTTACCGTCGCCATGAGAACGATTGATAACATAATCATATCCCGACCAACCCGTATAATAATATTGGTCACTGTCAATGTAAAGGTTCATCCAGTTAGTACCACTGTCCTCAACAATATCAGAAACACATTTAACATAAAAATAAGTAAAATCCCCATGTTTAGAAACTTTTGCCAGTTCAAAGTCATTACGACCCGTTTCGTTAGTGTAAGTATAAACGCCTCCAACACTCTTTGCTTTTCTATGCTGAATATCATACGTAGAATCAAGAAACTCAGGGCCAACATTATTCAACTCGGATAAGTCACCGTTTATATTAATATCAGTGTCACCCGTATTTTTTGAAGCGGTACGAGTACCTTTAAATCTTCTAATATTACTAACCATTTGATAGTAGTAGTTATCTCTGAAAAACTCACTGATCGGTTCAATATCACGACTGTACTCAGGGCTAAACAAATCAACATAAACATATTTAAATTGCGGATCTCTCTCCGTGACTTTATATGTGCCGGCAACTAATTGTGTTGTAGCATTCTTATCAATCCAGCGACCTGCCGTAAACTCATTCCACCCGGTAAGCATAACAATTTTAGGGTCCACTTCAAAAACGCGATTCCATTGTTCTTGGAAAGCAAGACCAAGACCTGATGTTTCAAGACCAAAACCAAAATCATAGCGATTTGTCACTTCATTAGCACCGGAGTGAAAACTTCTGCCCTTTGAGGAGTTTGCATGAAAACCTGCCGAGACAGCAATCTGTTCAATGTTACCGGCATAATCCTTACCGGGTTCTTGCGGATATTCAGCGACCCAAGGCCATCTGCCGGCACCGTCTGATTCCGAGGTCCACGAGTTAAAAGCCCATGAACGACGCACTGTAAACTCATTCTTTATTTCATCAGAAAGTGTAGATGTATTTCCCAACACAAGGGGCTTGCCTTCCCAATAAAACCATAAATCCTTATGTAACCCTTTTTTATATAATTTATCCCAAAGCCATCCTATATGCAGTTTACCTGTCTCAGCGTTATCCCCGCAATGAAAAACAATCTGAGGTGTTACACCACCGTTAGCGCGTATTTCAGACCACACATCAAGCAATTTTTGCCAAGAGCTCTCAAAGAAAGCACCATAATTCGTAACATCCAAATAAACAAAATCCACGCCTGCATCGCTCAACAACTGCGCATGTTTCGCAAACACCCAAGCATCATCATTTCTGTAGTAGCCCAAATAAGGCTTTGCCCAGAAGAACGTACCATCACCATGAACCATATCCTCCCAAACGGCCTCAATACCACCTCTTTTATACGAGAAGGAAATATCTAATATATCTGAACCTTTATCGCTAAGAAACATAAAATAAAAAATTCCTACGTATTTTTCTTGCTTAATGTCTCCCGTTTCATCATTTAAGGGAGTTACCCTACCCAAATCATCAGTGGCAACCCACGTATCATTTTTTAAATCTCTGAATTCAGCAGCAAATGCAGAAAAACCACAGCAGCTCAGGCAAATAATATATGCCAAAATCAAAGTAAAAACACCTTTAAAAAACTTCATGTCATACCCCCTTTTCAAGAATCGCGGGATTATATCCATCGGGCACACCGTAATCAATTATCGTAGAATTAAAAAACCTACCTATAGACGAAAAAATTTCCTCAAATGCGTCTATTCTTCTTGTGCTTTTTCTAAAATCTTGCATAATATATCCGGCGGCTATCGCTCTAAGCCTCACATTCTTCTCATAGACAGCAGCGTCACCTTTCAAAATATCAGCGTAATCATCTCTGCTATCGTTTTCAATTCCCTTTAGAACATTATCTGCATTCGAACCACTAAAGCAACCTGTTTTCCAATAATCCTCTGCCCACAAAGCATCATTAGACGGAATCCCCCCATAATAATCATGCAACGCTTTATTACCCTCAACCGTCTGAGAAAACTCAATAAGCTTCATAGCATTTTCAATTTTATCTTCATTTATATACTTACTTATACCAAAACCCCTGATAAAATCAGTATTAGCGTAACTCATATTTACACCATTAACTGCAGGTAACGGCAAAAGTACAAGGTTTCCCTTTTCTGCTACGGAATCAACGCGCCTTCCCAGCAACGAATAGTTTAGTTCATCAGAAAGTGTCCTGTAATCATCATAAGCCGGCTGACAGGCGTTAACCCACGCCATAGCTGTTATACCCTTATCGGTAACTGTACCGGGGTTTGTCATTACGTAGCTTTTTGCAACTTTCTTATATAATCCAAGAACTTCTTCCATTACTTTTAGGTTATTTTCACCAACAA
>JAGAQK010000074.1 GCA_017622825.1 Clostridia bacterium
ATAACTCTTACGGATGAATTTAAGGAGAATAAAGAGTACTACGGCATGACTTATTATGACTCTGAAAAAGCACAAGTTTACGTTGCTAAAGAAGAAATTGCCGTGCTTGAAGAAAAGGGAGAGGAAACGGATTTTGACCTTAAAGGATATGCGGATTATCTTTTAAAATCAATATCTGTTACGGCAGAAATTAAGACAGAAGACGGCATTACTTATTTTGAATATTCAAAAAAGCCCGACGATATAAAATATAACTATTTTGTGTCTGTTTATAAAACGGAAGATGCGTTTTGGTTCATCCAATTTTCGTGCCAAAGTGACAAAATAAATGAATACAGACCGCTTTTTGTCAAATGGGCAAAATCGGTGTTTTTTGATTGACAAGTTGATAATATAGTTGTAAACTATAACAACCTTAAAAGCATGAAAAATTATGTAGAGGTATAAATAATAGGAGGTAAAATATGAAAAAGATTTTCAGTTTAATTTTAGCTGTTTCAATGGTATTGGTTTTATTTGCCGGTATCGGTGTGTCAGCTGAAGGCGAGTCAATTGCCGTAGCAGGGGACGGCAGCAAAGTAACACTTGATCTTACAAAGGGAACTCTTGCTTCAGATAATGAGTGTGCTTTAGGTATCACTTTGTCTGAGGGCAATGTAAAAACATCTGCTGACGGTGCTGAAACAAAGGCTCATTTTCTTGAAAGGGCTTATGCAGTAGAATACATCACATGGAATGTTAATTTTGCTAAAGAAGGTAATTATAAAATAGAAATACCTGTATATACAATGGATGGCGTAGGCGCTATTTCGGTGTATTTAAATGGTGCAAAAATGTATTCTGCAGGTAATTTTACTGCCGGTGGATACAATAAACCGAGAATATACAGTGATAATGCTGAGTTGTATGTAACTGCTGACAAGGCAGGAGAAGCAGAGCTTACAATTTATTTTGACTGTCTCGGCGTATATATGCTTGCTCCGCAAATATCATATTTTGAAGGAGAAATACCTGCTCAGCCAGCAATCAAAAAATATGTTCGTACAGCAGTAGCAGATTCTCTTACAAGCAGTCCGGCAAAAGCATTCTTGCTTGACGAAGGAACTTATTACGGACTTCACGTAAATACGGCAAAGGCATTTTCTGGTATTACTCTCCCACAGTGGACTCCCGGTGGCGGCCAAGGACACTGTAAATTTAAGCTGAGTGTATATAATTGGGATGAGGATGAACAAAAAACTATAGAAGGAACACCTGTTGCAACAAAAGAGTTTACAACACCCGGTGACTGCATAATGTCTTGCGAATTTGATAACGAGATACCTGCAGGAAATTACTACATATATATTGAATGTGTTGAGTTGTCTATCGATGAGGGATCAACACATACAGGCGGCGTTCAAATGCACATGAAGAGTGGTCTCCCTATGGATGTTGATGATACTTATGATTATTACTTTGAAGCTTACACGAACATAGTTGACTATGTATTCGTTCCTGAGCGTATGGTATATATGAACCTCATCGTTAGCGAAGACGTTGAACCGGTAGATATGTTCCTTGAACTTGATGATGGCTCAGATGAACCTGCAGAATCAGAAAAGCCCACAGCAACGACAAAGCCTACAACAACAGAAAAACCCACAGCAACGACAAAGCCTACAGGAACTCCTGCAAACAAGACAAATGCTCCTTCAAATTCAGGATCAAACAACAGTGATAGTAACACAGGATTGATTATAGGCATTATCGTAGGTGCAGCAGTAGTAGTTATTGCAGCAGTAGTTGTAATTGTAGTTATCAAAAAGAAAAAATAATTTTTTAGTGTAACACTAAGGAGGCTGTAAAAAACAGCCTCTTTTTTTTGTGCAATTTTACGTAAAAATTATGAGTGACATTTTTTGGTGCAAGTGATATACTTACCGAGTGGAATTATGTTTTTGTAAGGAGTTATTTTGTGATGGAAAAGTTAAGTTTGAATACAATAAGAGAAAAGTATTTGAAATTTTTTGAAAGTAAAGGTCATTTGAGACTGCCGAGCTTCTCGCTTGTGCCTAATAATGATGCTAGTTTGCTGTTGATTAATAGTGGTATGGCGCCTCTTAAGCCGTATTTTACGGGAGCAGAAGTTCCGCCGAGAAAGAGAGTTACGACGTGCCAAAAATGTATAAGAACACCCGATATTGACAACGTAGGTAAGACAGCAAGACATGGTACGTTCTTCGAAATGCTCGGTAACTTTTCATTTGGTGATTACTTTAAAAGAGAAGCTATTTCATGGGCGTGGGAATTCTTTACAGAAGTTATGGAAATACCGGCAGAGAAGCTTTACGTTACGGTATATCAAGAAGATGATGAAGCAGAAGAAATTTGGATAAAAGAAATTGGTGTTCCTGCGGACCACGTTATTAGAATGGGCAAGGAAGATAACTTCTGGGAGCACGGCACAGGCCCTTGCGGACCGTGCTCAGAGATACATTATGACAGAGGTGAAAAGTACGGTTGCGGTAAACCGGACTGCAGAGTAGGCTGCGATTGCGACAGATTTATAGAAGTGTGGAACCTCGTGTTTACACAGTTTGACCGTCAGGAAGACGGATCGTATAAAAGACTTGCAAACCCTAATATTGACACGGGAATGGGTCTTGAAAGACTTGCGTGCGTTATGCAGGATGTGGACAACCTTTTTGAGGTTGATACAGTGCGCAAAATTCTCGATACTGTTTGTGAATTATCGGGAAAAACGTATGGTGATGACTGGAAGACAGACGTGTCTATAAGAGTTATTACAGACCATATAAGAAGTACTGTAATGATGATAAGCGATGGCGTTGTACCGTCAAACGAAGCAAGAGGCTACGTACTTAGAAGACTTTTAAGAGGAGCAGCACGTCACGGCAGAATGCTTGGCATAAAAGGCAATTTCCTCGCAGGTCTTGCAGACGTTGTAATTGAACTCTCAGGTGGCGCTTATCCGAATCTTGTAGAAAAACAAGATTACATCAAAAAAGTAATAAGAGTAGAAGAAGAAAGATTTGCTTCAACAATAGAGCAGGGTCTTGCAATGCTTTCTGAGCATATCAAAAATATGCAGGAGAAAACAGGCGCAGCAGACGGCGTTCTCGAAGGTGCGATAGCATTCAAACTCCATGACACTTACGGTTTCCCGATAGATCTTACAAAGGATATCCTTAAAGACTATGGGTATACAGTTGATGAAGCAGGCTTCCGCAAAGAAATGAGCAACCAAAAAGCAATGGCGCGTGAAGCTATAAAGAACAGAGAAAGCTCATGGGCTAACAGTGAGATTTCCGTACCGTCAGAGTGCCCCGCAACAGTATTTGAAGGCTACGAGAAGCTCGAAACGGAGGGCGAGATTCTTTATATTTTATTGCCCGACGGCAGCAGTGTGCAGGAGGCAGACGAGGGAGATTCAGTTATTATAGTAACAGACAAATCAACGTTCTATGCAGAAAGCGGCGGACAGGCAGGCGACAGAGGTGAGATAGAAACAGAGGGCGGCTCAGTTGTAGTGTCAACAGTAAATAAGACGAGCGACGGCAAGTGGCGTCATTTTGGTAAAGTCGTTCACGGCTCAGTATGCGTTTCGGCAAAAGCAGTGATGAAGGTTGACAGACAGTCAAGACTTGCAACGGAGAGAAACCACAGCGCAACGCACCTCTTGCAGAAGGCACTCCGTACAGTATTGGGAGAGCACGTGCATCAGGCAGGCTCCTCCGTCACGCCAGAGAGACTCCGCTTTGACTTTAATCACATGCAGGCACTTACAAAAGATGAACTTGCACAGGTAGAAGAAATTGTAAATAAAGCAATTGTTTATGATTATGCAGTAAAAACCCAGGTGCTTCCGATTGATGAAGCTAAGAAACTTGGTGCTATGGCATTGTTTGGCGAGAAATACGGCGATAACGTACGAGTAGTTGAGATGGGTGATTACAGCTTGGAATTCTGCGGCGGAACGCACGTTAAAAACACTGCTTCCATCGGTTTGTTCAAGATTTTACACGAGAGCGCTGTAGCGGCCGGAGTAAGAAGAATTGAGGCTGTAACCGGAGGCGGAGCAAGAGTAGTATATAAAACACAAGAAGCAGTTCTCGGTGAAGTCGCAGAAATATTTAAGGCGAATTATTCTGACGTTGTAAATAAGGTTTCAAACCTTTATGCACAGAATAAATCACTTCAAAAGGAAATTGAGCAGATTAAGAGAGAAAATGCAGTGTCAAATCTTGATGATATAATTGCCAAATCAAAAGAAATCAATGGTATGAAAGTTGTTACCGGCAGATTTGATGATCTTGATGGCAATGCGCTTCGTGACCTTGCGGATAACATTAGAAGCAAAATTGACACGGGCGTGGTTGTTTTAGCATCATCTTTTGCAGGTAAAGCATCAATAATTGCAATGGCAACTAAGTCTGCAATTGAAAAAGGCGCTCATTGCGGAAATATTGTTAAGAAAGCAGCTGCAATGTGCGGCGGCGGTGGTGGCGGACGTCCCGACATGGCTCAGGCAGGCGGCAAGCAACCGGAGAAAATTGACGAAATGCTTTCTAAGATAGATGAGCTTATTTAATTTTTCTAAGGAGAACGGACATGGTTGATTTTGACGATAATTGTATTTTTTGTAAGATTATTAAAGGAGAAATTCCTGCTAAAGTTGTATATGAGGACGAATATTGTATAGCTTTTTATGATATCAGCCCTCAAATGCCTGTTCACGTTGTAGTAGCAGCCAAGAAACATATTTCAAGTGTGCTTGGCTTCAGCAAAGAAGATGCGACATTCTTAGGGGGAATTCAGCTTGCGATTGCCGAGATTGCGAGAAAGCTTGATCTTACAGAAAACGGTTTCCGTGTTATAAATAACTGCGGTAGAGATGCAAAGCAGTCTGTACCGCATATACACTACCACATTTTGGCAGGCGGAGATATGGGAGAAAGGATAGTGTAAAATTGGAAGCAATACTCGCAGAATTAAACGAAGTGGGGAGTTTTATATCGGACTGCTTGGGAAGCCCGGCTCTTCTCGTGACAGTAATTTTGGTTCTTGGAGTCATACTCGTTAATGGTTGGACTGATGCACCGAATGCTATCGCGACAGTCGTTTCAACGGGAGCAATGAAACCAAAATCAGCAATACTTATGGCTGCAGTGATGAATTTCGCAGGAGTATTGGTAATGTCTTTGGTAAGCAGCAAAGTAGCAGACACGATATACAAAATGGTTGATTTTAAGGGTGATGCGCATAATGCTTTGGTTGCGCTGTGTGCAGCCTTGTTTGCTATCGTGTTGTGGGCGGTTGCAGCCTGGTGGTTTGGCATACCGACAAGCGAAAGCCACGCTTTGATTGCCGGCGTTACGGGAGCTGCTATAGCTTTAGGCGGTGCAGACGGAGTGAATATGGGTGAATGGGTTAAAGTTATAATAGGACTTTTCCTTTCGACTGTTCTCGGGTTCTTGGCAGGCTACATTGTAGTTAAAGTGATTGTTGCAATATGCAGACATAAAGATCGAAGAAAAACAGATGTTTTTTTCAAAAACGGACAAATTGTCGGCGGTGCTGCCATGGCATTTATGCACGGCGCACAGGACGGACAAAAATTCATGGGTGTTTTTATGTTGGGAAGTATGCTTGCAAGCGGCCAGTACGTTGCGGGCGGGAGCTTTGATACGGCAATATGGCTCATGATTCTTTGCTCTGTTGTAATGAGTCTTGGAACGTCAATAGGCGGTTATAAAATTATCAAATCCGTTGGTATGGATATGATAAAACTTGAAAAATATCAGGGCTTTTCTGCAGACATTGCAGGTGCGCTCTGCTTATTGTTGGCATCTCTTACAGGTATACCGGTAAGCACAACACATACGAAAACGACTGCTATAATGGGTGTAGGCGCAGCAAAAAGATTATCCGCAGTTAACTGGGGTGTTGTAAAAGAAATGGTATTTGCATGGGTACTCACATTCCCGGGATGCGGATTAATAGGATTTATTATGGCTAAAATATTTATGGCAATATTCTGACAACTAAGTAGTATTTAAAGCGGTATTTATATAAGGAGGACAACTGTCATGGCAAAAAAGAAAGAAGCAGATTTTTTTGAACTTATGAAAGCAGAAGCACAGTATTCAAGTGAGCTGACAGCACGTTTTAAAGATTTATTTGATAATTTTGAAAAAGGAATCAGCAATGATGAGCTTCAAGTAAAGCTTGATGAAATACATGCAATAGAACATAAAGGTGACGTGGCTCACGCGGAAATCGTAACAGAGCTTAACAGAGCATTTATAACACCTATTGACAGAGAGGATATTTTCACTGTAGCAGCAAATATAGACAAGACTACTAACGCAGTTGAAAACGTAGCTTTTCGTCTGTGGATGTTCGATATAAAAGAATTAAGGTCTGATATACATGATTTTACCGACCTTATTGTAAAGTGTATTGAAAAAACGATAGAGATTATAGCGGAGTTTAAAAACTTCAAAAAATCAAAAACGCTGAACA
>JAGAQK010000075.1 GCA_017622825.1 Clostridia bacterium
ATTTCTATTGGAAAGGTTTAACATATTCGTGGCTGTTTAATAGAACTAAAATTCGCGGTGAAGAGTTTTCGTATATAACCAAAGACAAATATGATGAGCGTTTACAGGATGTGTATTATGAATTTTATAAACAAGAAGAACTTATCGAAACACAAAAAATAGATGATGGAAATGCAACAGTTTATTATTATATGACATCGTACGGCAAGCAAAAACGTATTTGTTACGTTTTGGAACAAGGAGAGAAAACATTACATATCGCAGAAGAACATGTTTTGGACAACACCACGAATGATACTGAATATATAGTGCTTCGTATTATTGGTAAACAAAATGAAGAACATTTTTATGTAAACTTGATTGTTGATGATCGCCCAAGTGAAGAATACTTACTTGAGTTTGGTCTTCGTGAAATTTGATATAGGAATCATCAACAGGGGCTGTTTTTCGCAGCCCCTTATTTTATTTTGCTCTGCAAAACACATGACTGCCGATTGTAGTCGATATGGGAAGAGAACGAATCCACTGGTTTGTCGCAGTCCGCGGATTATAGTAATAGAGGCAACCGTACGTCGGGTCCCAGCCATTTATAGCATCACGCGCAGCCTTGTACGCAGTATCGTTGGGCGTAAGGTTGATTTGACCGTCAGCAACTACGTCGAAAGCACCTGACTGATAAACAACACCGGCAACAGTTTTAGGGAAACGTGAATCCCTCACACGATTAAGAATCACGGCAGCAACGGCAACCTGACCCGTATAAGGCTCGCCACGCGCTTCTCCATACACAGCGCGGGCAATTAAATTGATGTCACCGGACGAAAATCCCCCTGCAGAACCACCGGACGAGGTTGAAGACGAACTCTGTATGCCCATTGCAGCCAGAGTTTTTTTGCCGGCAATCCCATCAACCACAAGACCGTTTTTGCGTTGGAAATAACGAACAGCGGCCTCAGTACGACTACCGTATATGCCATCCACTGAGCCGGTATAATATCCCCAGTTTTTAAGCTTCTTTTGTATAGCAGTCACCTCATTGCCATAGGAGCCCCTTTTAGAAAGCACTTCTTCCGTACGAAACGTCACGTCGCCCGCCGCGGCTTCACGGTGCGTTCCGTAGTTGTAAAGAAGCGCTGCAACAAAAGAAAGAACCAAAACAGAAACAATCATAACGGCAATATATGAAAGGTCGCGTTTGCGTTTTGCAAATATGGATTTATTTTTCAAAATCAACACCTCGAATTCAATAAATATTACATGGATATTGTTTGAAAATAATAATAAACAATACAAGAAAAAATATGGCAAAATCTTTGTTTCATTTTTTTTGTATATATGGTAAACTCTATTTTGTATGTGCAAGTGTTGCACCGAAAGGAGCAAAAGGTATTTTATGAAGAAATACGACTATCTTATTGTCGGAAGCGGACTGTTTGGAGCAGTATTTGCCCACGAAGCAATGAAAAAAGGAAAAACTTGTCTTGTGATAGAAAAAAGAAATCACATAGGAGGAAATATTTATTGCGAAGAAATAAACGGCATAACCGTTCATAAATACGGAGCGCATATTTTTCATACAAACGATAAAAAAGTGTGGGAATATGTGAATGAGCTGTGCGAGTTTAACAGATACACTAACAGCCCTGTAGCGAATTATAAAGGAGAGCTGTACAACTTGCCGTTTAATATGAATACTTTCAACAAGCTATGGGGAGTAGTTACGCCGGATGAAGCGGCTGCGAAAATTGCAAGCCAGCAGGCAGCGGCAGTGGACGAGCCTAAGAATTTAGAAGAACAAGCTATAAAACTTGTGGGAACGGATATTTACGAGAAGCTTGTAAAAGATTATACAGAAAAACAATGGGGAAGACCGTGCAAAGAGCTTCCGTCATTTATTATAAAGAGACTGCCCGTGAGATTTACGTATGACAATAATTATTTCAACGATAGGTATCAGGGAATACCGATAGGAGGATACAACAAGATAATTGAAAAGCTGTTGGAGGGAGCAA
>JAGAQK010000076.1 GCA_017622825.1 Clostridia bacterium
ATAAATGTTATTCTCTGTAGTATTATGTTCTTTAGCAATTACGGAAATGGATTTGTTTAATGTATATCTGTCATATAGTAATTGCTGTTCTTTATCATCAAGCATATTAATAACTTTTTCTTTAAGAACCGGAATTTGCTCATCTTCAATTGTGAAATATTCATCATTGACTACACCATAATATGAGCTATCAAAATTTTCAGATTCCAAAGGGACTATTTTTTCTGATTCTTTTTTTGCTTGTGTATAGATGTCTTTTATTTTATTGTTTACTACTTTTGTTAACCATGCTTTTGGATATTCTATTGTTTTTCCTTTATCCAAAGCATCAGACAAATCAAGAAAAACATCCTGAACGCAATCATCAACATAATCAGGTAAACTTTTAAGTTTATATGTACATAGTTTACGAATATACGGCTCATGCTCTTGCCATAACTCGTTTACTATTTTTTTATTATAATCCATTTTCTCTATATCCTCTTTTCAAATTATTCCCATATAATAGTAATCGTTTTAATTGTCATAATGTGATAAGAAAATTTAAATTTATCTTTAATTTGACTGTATTTATATAATTATAACATATTATTTGTGCTATTTGTTATGCAATTTTGACTTAATTTGCTACTTTTTTGCAGTTTTATGTATTAAACTAAAAATATAAACATTTTTAGGCTTTTATTTTTTTGCAAAAAACTATAATAAAAAGTCACGAAAAATTTTATAAAAAACATTTCGTGACTACATACTTTAGAATTATGTTTAATCTTTTATTTTGGTTCGATAATCTTCAATTCTACATATAAAACTTCACAATTAGGAGAGTGTTGCCTCTTCATAAGAATAACATTGAAATTATCAGTTAATAACTTCCAAAAGTCAGCTGAGTATTCATTAGGCATTTCAATAGTATAGTTTATATTCATACATATATCAGCTCGTTACATATTATCTCATTTGCTCTTGACTCAATGTTTTGCATACTACATACCCACTCCATCTGATTATCTTCTTTCAGTTGCTCGGTTACGCCTTCAGCCACTTTTATCTGCTCTACGAGAGTATCAAACATATCTCGTGCCTGATTTTCCACCTCGGCACAGTGCTGATAAAGTTTTCCTTGAGTAAGTAGTGTTGTAAACATCACTTTCTTGTGTTTTTCAAGAAAATCTTTATATATCGTTCCCCATTTACCCAGAGAAATATTTGCTTCTTCGGGCGGCAAGATAAGGTTTGGAATGTTAAAATCTCCAACACGGCGATAACTGATAGAATTTCTGTTTGACATAAAAAGTCCTCCTTTAAATTTTGTGCTTTCATTGTACAGAATTAAAGAGACTTTGTCGAATGTGCAAATATAAGAAAAAGAGAGAAGCCGAAACTTCTCTCTAATTTGCTTTCCTTGCAACGTCCATAAATTAGTATTTTAAAATTACTGCCTTATGTGGCGTCAGCAAAACCGACGGTCATTATATTTATTCGGGTTTAACTGAGTTTTTCAAGACCAACTGCAGCACGGAGAATAAGACGTGCGTCTGTTGCATCAACATCGCCATCCTTATCAACGTCTGCTGCCTTCTTAAGCTCCTCAGTAAGCTTATCAAGGCCGACAGCTGCACGCAGAGCAAGTCTTGCGTCTGTTGCATCAACCTTATTGTTGAAGTCTGCGTCACCGATAGTGTATTCAGGCTCGAGTGCAGGAATTTCTTTTGTTTCCTTTACATCCTTACAATGATTACACATATAAGACTCTTCGCCCGCAATACCGGCCTCTGCAGCCTTTGTCACAACCCATTCATAGCTGTGAGCAGTACATGTTGTTGCGGAAACGGTTTCACCTGTTATTTCAGTACCGTCACTCATAACAGCCTTTACATAATAGTAATATGTTCTCTCGGCAGTTGCGGAAGCATGGGTGTAAGAAGTTCCCTTGGTTACAAATACACGCTCGTACTTGCCGTTTATGCTTGCTGCACGGTAAACAGCATATTCAGCTGCACCGCTGACCTCTTTCCAGGAAAGAGTGGGCTTACCTGTATTGTTTTCACCTACAGTAACAGAAATCTTATCAAGAGATAAAACCTTAGATTTCTGCAGGGATTCATAAGTCTTGCCGCTGACATCCTTGCGTGTTCCGATACAGATGAGCTTGCCGGATACATCATCAATATCCATCGAATAGGTAAGCTCTGTTGTAACAGCAGTCTCAGTCCAGGTTTCACCGTCTTCTGAAGTAAAGATAACATAAGTTACACCGGGAGCCTTTGCTGCACTCCATTCAAGTACAGCCTTATCATCATTCTTGGAAAGCGTTACATTTGCGGGAACATCAGGTCTGATTTCAAATGTTACCGTGATTGTACCGGCAGCATTTCCTCGCCATGTGAGAAGATTCTGATACTTACCGTACTTCATCGCAGTAAGCGTTACTTTAGCAGTACCTACTTCAACATTGTTTGAATAATTTGAATAGTAGTCATAATGCGATACCTGACCGAGCTTTGTAAGAACTCTGCCGTCAGCTGCAACAGCAGTTGTTGTAGGTGTTCTTGCCGTACCTGTATAAGTGGTTGCATTGTAACTGAGAGTTACTGTAACATCAGACATTTCAATTCTTACATATCCGCAGATTGAACATACGTTAGAACCGTCTTCCTGCTCAACATACTCATGTCCGGCAGCATCGTCATAATCAATGCGCTTTACAGCACCGGATTCAGATGTATATACGCAATGGCCGTCAATGATACAGGTTGAAGGAACTTCATCAGCAGTAAGCTTTTCACGAAGGCCGGTTTCGGGATTATA
>JAGAQK010000077.1 GCA_017622825.1 Clostridia bacterium
AGCTTTTCAAGTGATCAAATAAATAAGCTTTTTGCTGGCGGCGCGCTTGCAAGAGTTGGCGGAGATATAGAATCAGATATTAAAAAGGTTAATACCGCAGAAAGTGTAAATGCAGCTACAATTACAATAAATAATGAAAATCAGCTTTATGCATATCCGTGTACGGGAGATAATTGCCTTTTCTTATATTATGATAAAAGTGTATACAAAAATCCCGACGACGTTAAAAGTCTTGATACAATTCTAAGGATAGCAAACGACGCAGGTAAAAAAGTGCATTTTAAATTAAATGACGACGGATGGTATCTGTCTGCGTTTTTCTTTGCAAAGCCCGAGCTTAAATACGAAGTGACTTACAATGATAAAATGGCAGAGCAAAAAGTAGATATAAACTTTGATAGCAAAGACGGCTTGGACGTTATGAAATCTTTAAGAACGTACCTGATGAACAATGCGCTCGTTGCCCAAACAGACGACAGTAAAATTATAGCAGCATTTACAGAAAAGAACGGTAAAAGAGAAGCCGCAGCAGCAGTAAGCGGTACTTGGAATGCAGCAACAATCAAGAAACTTTTGGGAGACAACATGGGAGTTGCAAAGCTTCCGTCTGTAAAAATAAACGAAAAAGACACCCAGCTTAGCGGCTACATGGGATATAAAATGATTGGCGTCAACGGATACAGCAAAAATAAGGGAGAGGCTCACAAATTGGCGCAATGGCTCACGAGTGAATCGAATCAATTAAAAAGATTTGAAAAAAGAGGCTTCGGACCCACAAATATAAAAGTAACTGATATGGAGAAAGTAAAAAAGAATGAAGTAATTGCCGCTGTACTTGACCAGGCGCAGTATAACAGAGCACAAAAAAGTGTGCCGGCAACGTATTGGACACCAATGGCGAGCCTCATTACGCCCATAATAACCGCAAAAGCAAATGGAACGCAGGTAACGGATGCAATGCTTCAAAGTTACCTCGACGCGCTCTGCAAGCAGATAAGAAAGTGATTTATATGAAAATAAAAAGCCTGATAAAAGGTGATGCCGTCACGAAACTATCCTGCTTGGTTATGGGTTTAGGTCATATATTTCGCGGGCAGGTAGTTCGTGGGTTTATATACCTTGTTACTCAAATCGCGTTTTCGCTGTATATGTTGACTTTTGGTGGCAAATATATAGTGATGTTCTTCAAAAACCTATTTACGGGCGGCAATGTTGGAAACATCGAGACGTATATATCAAATGAGTGGAACAGTCAGCTCGGGGAGTATACGAAAATCCCCGGCGATAACTCGTTTCACATTGTTCTGTACGGCATTTTAACAATCCTGATAATTGTATTTTTTATATACGTGTGGGCACGAAGCGTAAATGAAGCTGCCGAGCTTGAAAAAATACAAATTATAGGCAAAAAACCGGACGGCATACGTCAATATGCAGCGAAGTATTTTGATGACAAATTTCACACAACTCTATTGTCGCTTCCCGTGATAGGGCTGATGCTGTTTACCGTGGTGCCGCTGCTTACGATGATAATGATTGCATTTACAAATTACGACGCCAATCATGAGGTGCCTGAGCGACTTTTTCAGTGGGTCGGCGTACAGAATTTTACGGAAATGCTTAGCGGCGGCTCTGCTTTAGGTAAGACCTTTTGGCGTGTTTTGGGATGGACTCTGGCGTGGGCAGTGCTTGCTACTTTTACAACGTA
>JAGAQK010000078.1 GCA_017622825.1 Clostridia bacterium
AGTCAGGATTGTATAATTTTGACGGTAATTGGGCGTATGAGCCAACGGATGCTAATTATAGAGAAAATATTTTGTGGGGTACCGCGAATTTTGACTATGGCAAAGGCGAAGTAATGAGCTTTTTGATTTCAAATGCAATGTATTTCTTAAAAGAATTCCACGTTGACGGTCTTCGAGTTGATGCAGTTGCAAATATGATATATATTGACTATGAGAGAATTGTACAAGCGGATCTTCGTAATGTCTTCGGCGGCAAAGATAAATTAGAAGGTATCAATTTTCTCAAGGAATTAAACAAATCTGTTTTTTCAAACGTAGAAAATCCTATAATGATTGCAGAAGATTCCAGCGCGTGGCCTAACGTTACAAAGCCTGTAGAAGCGGGTGGACTTGGCTTTTCGTTTAAATGGTGTATGGGATGGATGAATGATACGCTCAAATACGTTGGCATAGACCCGATTTACAGAAAGTATCACCATAATCTGATGAATTTTTCTATGATGTATATTTTCAAAGAAAATTTCATATTACCGCTTTCGCATGACGAAGTTGTTCACGGCAAAAAAACTATTATAGATAAAATGTTTGGTGATTACGATACTAAATTTGACGCACTTCGACTTTATTATCTGTTTATGATTACTCATCCGGGTAAAAAGCTTTCTTTCATGGGGAATGAATTTGCACCGTTTATGGAGTGGCGTTTTTATGAGGAACTTGAGTGGAAAATGCTCAATTTCCCGAAACATTTGTCCATACAAGAATACGTTAAAGCATTAAATGCTTTTTACATCGAGAATAAAGCACTTTGGGAAGTTGATGATGACTATTCCGGCTTTAGATGGATTAATGCCGACGACAGCGATTTCAGCGTTCTATCATATATAAGATATTCGAAGAACGAAGATGATTTTCTCGTTGTTGTTTGTAATTTTACACCTGTAGAACATCATAATTTTACAATTGGCGTGCCTGCCGATGCGGATTATCGCAAGGTGTTTGCATCAAAAGGCGAAAACGGCTTATCTACGTTATGTATGGCCGAAAAGAATGAGTGTAACGGTTTCCCGTTCAGTATAAAATTTAATTTGCCGGGGTATGGCGCAGTGGTATATAAGCCGATATTCCGTAGCAAAGAAGAAAAATAAAAGTTTAAGTAAGGAGTGTAACTCATGGCGAAGAAAAATATGGTGGCTATGATTCTTGCCGGCGGGCAGGGAAGCAGATTGGGTTTGATGACAAAGCAAATGGCTAAGCCTGCTGTGCCTTTCGGCGGCAAATATAGAATAATTGACTTTGCCCTCAGCAATTGTTGTAATTCCGGTATTGATACGGTGGGTATTTTAACGCAGTACAAGCCGCAGATGCTTAATGCTCATATAGGAATTGGTACACCGTGGGATTTTGACCGCGTACACGGCGGTATAGCAACGCTTCCTCCGTACATGACAGAAGTTGGCGGCGACTGGTATAAAGGAACGGCTAACGCTATATATCAAAATCTTAATTATCTTGACGGATATAATCCCGAATACGTCCTCGTGCTTTCGGGTGACCACATTTACAAAATGGATTACCGTAAGATGCTTAAACATCACATAGAAACTTCCGCTGATGCTACAATTGCAGTAATTGACGTGCCGCTTTCTGAGGCATCACGTTTTGGTATTATGAATACAGATGCAGATGGCGTTATAGAGTCTTTTGAAGAAAAACCGAAGAATCCGAAGAGCACGCTTGCATCGATGGGCATTTATATTTTTACTTATGATAAACTGAAAAAGTATTTGATAGAGGATGCTGAAAATAAAAATTCTGAAAATGATTTCGGTAAAAACATTATACCTGCAATGCTTGCAAACAAAGAAAAGATGGTTGCTTACAGCTTCAGCGGTTATTGGAAAGACGTTGGTACGGTTGACAGTTATTGGGAAGCACATATGGACCTTTTAAGCCCGGATAATGACGTTGAGCTTTTTAATACTGATTGGAAGATTTATACCTCAACAGAAGCAAGACCTTCACAGTACATAGGACCTGAGGCGCAGCTTGAAAATTCAATAGTTACAGAAGGTTGTATTATTTACGGTCAAGTTATTAATTCGATTGTTTTCCCGGGCGTGTATATAGGTAAAAACACGAGAATAGAAAATTCGATTATAATGGAAAATGCTGTTATTGAAGATAACGTAATGGTTAGTAAAAGCATTATTCTTGAGAACGTTAAAGTTGAATCACATAATGCAATCGGTAACGGTAAAGATATTGCGGTAATTGACAGCGGTAAGGTAGTACCTTCACAAGCTAAAATGGAATAAGGAGTGTTTTTGTTATGATTAAAGATTATATGGCTATTATAAATTTGGCTGAGAACGAAAACGACATCAGAAGTCTTACGACAAACAGACCCATTGCCTCTATCCCGATTGGCAGCAGGTACCGCGTTATTGACTTTATTCTTTCAAATATTGTAAATTGCGGCATACAAAACGTCGGAATTTTTTCCGCCAGTAACTCACGATCTCTCACTGACCACGTAGGTACAGGAAAAGCATGGGATCTTAACAGAAAGATTGATGGACTCTTTGTTTTTAATCATGGGCTTTGTGATTTTGTAAACCACGATTCAAAACTTCTCAAGAATAATATGGAGTACATTTATAGAAGTACAAGTGATAACGTTATTCTTGCTTCTTCTTATATGGTTTGTAATATGGACCTTGCTGAGGTTGTTCATGCACATGAAGCATCAGGTGCTGATATGACTGTTGTATATAAGCAAACAGATGAAGCAGACGAGGAGTTTTTGAATTGCTACACACTTGATGTTGATGAAAAAACAAATAAATTGCTCGGTGTTGGTAAAAATATTGGTTTCAGCAAAAAAGCAAATATTTGTATGGAAATATTCCTTATGAAAAAAGAAAAGCTTGTTGAACTTATATACAAGAGTGCACACAATCTTAATTCAAAGAGTTTTATAAGCTTTATATTTAATGAGTTAGGAAATTTAAGTATCAATACTTATAAATATGACGGTATTGTTCTTTGTATTAACACGATTTCTTCATATTACAGAAGTAATATGAAAATGCTTACACCTGAAGTAAGCGACAAACTTTTCCGTTCGGACAGACCGATATATACAAAAATCAAAGATGAGCCACCGACACTGTATGTGAAAGGCTGTCAGGTGCAGAACTCTTTGATAGCAGACGGCTGTGTGATTAAAGGAAAGGTTAAGAATTCTGTAATCGGACGGTACGTTGATATAGAAGACGACGTTGAAATAGAAAATTGTATTATTCTTCAAAATATTAGAATTCACAAGGGCGCCAAACTTTCTCATGTCATAATAGATAAAAACGTTGACATTGAAGAGGGCACGGAGCTTAAGGGAAACGAAACTTTCCCGCTTGTTATAGAAAAGAAAAATTTATTTAAATAAAAAGAGAGAGGTTATTTAGTATGAAAGTTTTATTTGTTACATCTGAAGCGGCACCTTTTATAAAAACGGGTGGACTTGCTGATGTTTCTTTTGCTTTACCCAAAGCACTTCATGATAAAGGCGTTGATGTACGCATCATCATGCCTAAATACGAAGATATTTCCTATGATTTTACTTCGAAAACAACTCAGCTTGCTACTTTTGGCGTAAGTGTTGGTTGGCGTAATCAATACTGTGGTTTACAGTATTTAAGCTATGACGGTCTACCTGTGTATTTTGTTGATAATGAGTATTATTTCAAAAGACACGGTTGCTACGGTTATTTTGATGACGGTGAGAGATTTGCGTATTTCTGTCGTGCTGTTATGGAATCTGTAAAATATATGGATGATTTTTATCCGGATGTTATTCATTGTAACGATTGGCAGACAGGTATGATACCGCTTTATTTGTCTGATTTTTATAAAGGAAATCCTGAGTTTGCAAATGCTAAATCAGTATTTACTATTCACAATCTTAAATATCAGGGAAGATTCTCAAGAAGTGTTATTGAAGAACTTCTCGGTATTGGAGAAGAATACTTCAATGAAGAGAAAATTAAATATTATGATGGCATTTCGTTTATGAAAGCAGGTATTGTGTACGCAGATAAAGTAACAACTGTTAGTAAGACGTATGCAAAAGAAATACAAATGCCATACTATGGAGAGGGTCTTGATGGTTTGCTTCGTCAAAAATCAGGAAAGCTTGCAGGAGTTATTAATGGTATTGATTATTCTGTATACGATCCTAAAAAAGACAAAAATCTTATTGCAAACTACGGTCTTTCGACGGTTAAAAATAAGATGTTAAATAAAGAAGAACTTCAAAAGATTGCAGGATTCCCAATTAATCCTGATGTACCTGTAATATCAATGATTACAAGACTTGTAAGCCAAAAGGGTATCGACCTTGTTGCTGCGGTTATTGAAGATATTTTGAAGATGGACGTACAACTTATTGTTCTTGGAACCGGCGATCACGATTATCAGGATTTCTTTGAGTACTATGCATCGTCATATCCCGGTAAAATTGCATCGTTTATCAAATTCGATGATGCACTTGCATCAAAGATTTATGCCGGCTCAGATATGTTCCTTATGCCATCGCTTTTTGAACCTTGCGGTTTAAGTCAAATTATAGCTATGTCATACGGTACGTTACCTATTGTTCGTGAAACGGGTGGTCTTAGTGATACTGTTATACCTTATAACGAATTTACCGGAGAGGGTAATGGTTTCTCGTTCACTAATTACAATGCACACGATATGCTCAACGTTATCGAGTATGCGGTGAATTGCTTTAAAGATAAGAAGAACTGGGCGAAGCTTGTTAAAAATGCAATGAGAACAAAGTTTGAATGGAAAACACAAGCAGGAGAATACTTGAAAATATATAATGAAATTTTGGAGGCGTAATATACTTTATGTTTTTGGACAAAGAAACATTTAAGAATGATTATAAGAGAAAATTAATTTCTCTTTACAGGGAGTCTGTTGAAGACGCGAATGATACTTTAAAATATATGGCACTTGGTTCTCTCATTAAGGATTACATGGCAAATGATTGGCATGATACAGAAGTTAAATATGAGAGAGAAAAAAGAAAACAAGTTTATTATTTTTCACTTGAATACTTAATAGGCCGTCTGATGGATGCATCTTTGGTTAACTTAGGTATCAGAGATGTAGTAGAAGAAGGCCTTAAGGATTTTGGTGTTGAGCTCAAATCTCTTGAAGAAATTGAGCCTGATGCAGGTCTTGGTAATGGTGGTCTTGGCAGACTTGCGGCATGCTTTATTGATTCTATGGCATCTTTAGGTATTGCCGGCACGGGTATTGGTATTCGTTATCGTTACGGACTTTTCCAGCAACAGATTAGCAACGGTTATCAGATTGAGAGCCCCGATAACTGGCTTAAAATTGCTAACGTATGGGAAACGAGACGTGATGATGAGGCGTGCATGGTTAAATTTGGCGGTAAGATAGAGTCTCATTGGGGCCTTGACGGCAAAATGTACGTTACTCACAAAGAATATGAGCCTATTTTGGCAGTGCCTTACGATATGCCGGTGCCGGGATATTGTAATGGTACCGTAAATACACTTCGTTTGTGGAGTGCAGAAACAGATGGTCCCGGATTTGACTTTGCAATGTTCAGTAAAGGAGACCATGAGAAAGCAATAGAGAGCCAAACTTCCGTAAATGCAATAACAAACGTATTGTATCCGGATGACTCTACACCAAGAGGAAAAATGCTTAGATTAAAGCAAGAGTACTTCTTCACAAGCGCAGGCATACAGAGCATTTTGAAGAGAATTAAGAAAAACGGTATATCACTTTATGAACTTCATAATTATGTAGCCATTCAAATTAACGATACACATCCGGCTCTCGCTGTTCCTGAGCTTATGCGTATTTTAATTGATGAAGAGGGCTTTTCTTGGGACGATGCTTGGGATGTTACTATTAAAACTCTTGGATATACTAACCATACGATTCTTGCAGAAGCTCTTGAAAAATGGGGCATTGATATGTTCAAAAAGCTTTTGCCGAGAGTTTATACAATAGTTGAAGAAATCAATAGACGATTTACGAGTGATTTGTATAACAGATACAACGGTGATTGGAACAGAATTAACAGAATGTCTATAATACAAGATGGTGTTGTAAAAATGGCACATTTGGCAATTGTTGGAAGCCACAGTGTTAATGGTGTTGCAGAGCTTCATACAGACATTTTGAAAAACCAGGAGCTTAAAGATTTCCATGAGTTTTATCCCGGAAAGTTTAATAATAAGACTAACGGTATTACTCACAGAAGATGGCTTATGCAGGCAAACCCAGAGCTTGCAAGGCTTAT
>JAGAQK010000079.1 GCA_017622825.1 Clostridia bacterium
CTTTTTCCTCAATAGATCCACTCATCATTTTAAAAAGTCTGTTTATAATTTTCACGTATCCCGCTCTTTCTTCTTTTCCCTCCGGCCTGAATATCGGCTGTATTTTGCCTGCAAAATTTCTCCTGTATTCTTTTTCATCACTGTGAAAAATTGCTCCGAGATATTTTTCTTCGCCTATTATCATACTTATGCTTTCCTCAGGCAGACTTGTTTTAGGATTAAATTCCCATGCAGCATAAAGTACGTTCCCTCCAAAACGCTCGTAGTAATCTTTACAAGCTTCTACGTCATCAATATTTGCCAAAGGAGTTGCTATTGTAAAGTCACAAGCAGACGTGAAGTTCTTGACAGCCGGTTTATCATCATATCTGTCCGTAACAAATACAACACAATCAAAATTTCTTTTACCCCACCTAACCAAATCACCAACAAACATTTCACTGCTTGGCTGAGCCTCCGCAGGAAATCTCGAGCCTGAATAAAACATTTTTTCTCCGTGTTCGGCGGCATTGTTTATTAGTCCTTTTGAAAGCCACAAATCGGCATCCTTCTTAAACAAAGACTCCGTACTGAATAAATACGGTGCAGTATCCTCCTCAACGTTTTGCAGTCCGTAACTGCTCCCGCTATCTGCATAATAATTTACTTTTCTCTGTGTTCTTTCTGTCAGTGCCACTACACACACTCGCATGCCAAAACAAGAACTTGCCGTGACAGCCATTTCCCATGCGAAAAACACGTTACAATCCACATACACCGAAAAACTTCGTGAACAACATTTATCTATGTCTTCTGCTCTCTCATCACCAACGTCGCAAATATCTCCACTGCTTTTCAAATCAGATAAAAGCTCACAAGCATCTTGATATCTGTCCTCCGGGCGACTGCGCATACACTTTTTTATTATTGCTTTCATTTTGCTGTCTGCATCAATTTTAGATAAATCAACACCTTCTTGACTTATTCCTCCAAACGACCATGCCAGCACAGCGCCTATTGAATAAATATCGCTTTGAACACTTCTCTTTCCATAAAAAACCTCCGGTGCCGTAAAGAAACTACCCGTTACTTTTACAGTCCTGTCGATACACTCTTTTTTCTGCTTATCGATGATCTCCGAACACTCAAAATCAACAAAGTAAAGCTTGCCATTGCACATCATCATGTTAGACGGCTTTATATCTCCGTGTACCCTTGGCAAAGACACTTTTGATGAAATTTCAGAAATAAATTCTGCCATAGCAACAGCAAGATCCACCTTGTTCCTGCAAACGAAAGTTTTGTCAACATTGCCACCGTCTAACCATTCCTCTGCCAAATATTTGCACCCATCTTCTTCAAAGGCACAAATTATCTGAGGAACGTTCAGGTGTTTCAGCATATTCAATGCTTCAAACTCCGCTTCATAGAAACTGTCTTCGTTTACCCATTTCTTTACTGCTGCAAAGCATCCTGTAACAGTATCCACAGCCTTATACAGCCGATTCTCCAGCACAATCTCTATTATTTGAAACCGATCGTTCAAAACATCTTTCATACAAACACCTCCAAGAAATATCCCGCTTCGTCGGGTACAGTCAAAATCATACTACTCATAACAATAAAAATCGACGGGAATACTATTTCCCGTCGTTCGTTACATTTTTCCCCTATATTAAGCCACTTTCTTATAAGCTCTTCTATTTTTTATTTCCCGATTTTTCTAACTTACACTATTTGGGCGCAATTACCGTAAAATAATTATCCACTCCTGCTTTAATCGCTTCTGCTATTTTCGCTTGGTACGCCTCGTCAACCAACTTTTTTTCTTCGTCCTGATTCGACAAAAAACCACACTCCACTATTGCTGTTGTCACTTTGCAGTTTTTTGTAATAATTATTTCCTCTGATTTCAGCAGCGCCTCTCTGTCATTTTCAGGCTCCAAAATTTCTCTCAGTGCAGTCTGCAAGCTTATCGCTAATTTCTTGCTTGACAGCGACTCTTTCGTATAAAAAGTCTGTGCGCCATGATATTGCGAGTCACTAAAAGAATTCAAATGAATGCTAACCACAATATCAGCATTGCTCTCATCCATCATTTTCTTTCTCTTAATCAAATCCTGCCTTCTTTTGGCTGTCATAGACAAATTCTCGTTATCGTAATTCAAAACGTCTTCGGTACGAGTCATTACAACAGTATATCCTGCTTCTTCAAGGAGTACCTTTGTTTTTTGCGATATTACCAATGTAATATCCTTCTCCTTCGCACCGCTGTACGCGCTCACCGCTCCGGGGTCTTCTCCTCCATGGCCGGCATCTAACACAATGATTTTTCCCGTGGTTGACAGAGTTTCCACATAAGGCGAGCTTGCTTCCTTTTCTTCCCCTGCCTGCGAGAAACCCACGTTAAGCGCAATAATTGCTGCCACGAGAACAAAAATCAAAACCCCTAATATTACGTTTGTTTTTTTCATTATAAGTATCAAATAAAGACACCCCCTGCATACTACTTAATAAATCATATTACAGAGGGTGTTCAAGTATTCTCAATATTTTTTAAGAACTCACGGCATTAAATCGTCCGTTATACCACCAAGTCCTTCGATAACAGACATTACCATCATAATTCTGCTAAACGTTTCCCTGTTGCCATCTTCTGCGTAAGAAGCAATGAGCGTTTTTGCAAACTTTCTAAGCATCATAATTGCATTCGGTTCACCGTAATCTCCGAAAATCGCCGCAAAAATATCTTTCGTCTCGCTATTATCGGGCAATTTCTTAAATCTACGCTTCATCGCCCCATAAATATCGTCACTTTTCTTGTTTTCCTGTATGCACATAGAAAGCAAAGCCACAAGCTTATCGCCCTCAATGCTTTCGTCCTCAATCAACGCCGGCAGTTTTTCCACGCATTGCGCCGCTACGTATTCCGCCAATTCATACAGAATATGCTCGTTTACAGTGTCGCACGTACGGAACGCCTGCTCACATTCCGCTTTTGCCGACGGACTCGATATCCTGTTAAGCGCTTTCACAGCGCTGAGCAGCATATCCGATTTTTGCAACGCCTCTTTGTCATCGCACGAATATACATTTTTTTCAAGTACGGAAATATTTTCTGCTATACACTCTTTAAAATACTGTCCTTGAGTTAATTCCTCAATTTTTGACGCGATAAAGGCAAAAACATCAGGATTTCCTATGTTAATTTGGTAAATAAACAATTCTTTCCACTCCTGAATTGTCCAATCTGCCGTTGCTTCATTTATAAACGATGCATTTTCTGCCAATCTGCCGTCGACTTTTTTATACATATCTTTCCATGCGGCTCCTTGATTCTGCACGCTTTCTTGATATATATCTTCTACCAAAGCTTCTATTTTATTTGAAAACTCTTCAATATTCATTAATAACCTCCAATATTATTTGGCATCTTCTTTGGGCGGTGCCTTCTTTTTTTTGGCTTTTCGCGGTCCGCCATAAAAGAATTTGCGGAGTTTCTCGCCTTTCGGCGGATTTTTTATGATTCTTATACCATGGTATCCCATTACGTAACCTACGCCCGCCGCTACTATAACTATTATTCCCGGTAAAAACGCGGTTAACCACGTAATGTCAGGCACCACAGTGAGTTGCGTAGGAGGGGAGATGATCCTGTAAATCCAGAGGAACGGCATGTAAAGCACGAGTTTCGCGTAATGATTTAGTGATTCTATAGCTAAAAACGGATGTTTCACGTCAATGTACTCATTTGAAAGCAAAATAACGACAATTTCCGCTATCAAAACTACAGCAAACGCTAATAAACCGCACACGAAGCCCTTTAAATTATACCGCGCCCATTCGAAAGGCCTGCGTTCTTCTTCTCCGAACCCATGCATAGTTATATAAATCATTGCTATAAGAATGAGTGTCACAATAAAAGAATACACGCTAAGTATGACGTACAACTGTCCAAACTGTTGAAAGCCTACTACAATAATGGGAAAAGCTGCCCAACTTATGGCAACAGCCAAAAAGTAGATGTACAGCACTTTCCCCATTCCTTTTAAGTGTGTCTTTATATCAAGCATCATAATTAAAACTCAATTTTGAAGATTTCTGTATTTTTGACTTTTGACGTATCTATATCACAAATGTCATCACCGAAAACAAACAACGTTTCAATCTCGCCGGCTTCAATTTTAGCCTTTTGCTCTGCGCTGAGAGCTGCCACACCTGCTTTTGCGAGAATCGCATCATTTACACCAATTGTGAGTTCCTCAACTTTCGTTGCCTTGCCGTTTTTAATTGCTGCAAACTCCGCTGAAGCTCTGTATTTCTCCGGTATAGGCTTGCCCATCGAATTTGATGATACAAATGCCGGCATAATTGCCGCAGTAAACGACAAAATATTATTAACTTGCTTTTCTGAGCATGATGCAGAAATCAAAACGCCAATCTTACCGGAAGAAATTGCTCCAGCTTTGAGAATCTTGCCGAATGCTTTTTGAACGTCCTCCATTGCATTACCCATTGTAAATCTCTCAGGTAAAACGAAACGTCCTCTTTCACAAAGCACGTCAGCTTCCTTGCCGCCCATAGGAACTGCTTTCGTTATTGCATTTCCGTAATGTGAAATCATCATATCACATCCTGCCGAACACATATTACACTTGTGAACGAACATATTCTCAGGCAGCGGCACTGCTTTCATACCATTCATATTTTCAGTAAGAGCACCCGTCGGACATACAGAAACGCACAAGCCGCAAGAGATACAGTCTGCCTGATTAAGCGGGAGTCCCATTGCCGGCTGAACTGTCGTATCAAAACCTCTGTCAACCAATCCCAACACGCCTCTGCCCGTAACTTCCTCACACGCACGAACGCACAAACCGCAAAGAATACACTTATCGGTATCTCTCGTGAAGTACTCAGAACGAACCTTCATATCAGCTCTCTTATGCTTATATCCACCGATTCTGTCAGGCTTAACATCATATCTGTTAGCGTAATTTATCAAACGACACTCATAATAATCAAGACAGCCACACTCTAAGCATCTTGCAGCTTCTTTTTCAGCCTCGGCACGTGAAAATCCCTTCATAAACTCATTAAAGTCGCCTTTTCTCTCCTCTGCCGAGCGGTGCTTCATGGGTACGCGGGCATCACTTCCGCGGAATGCATATTCTTCTTTAATATCTTCTTTTGTCAGCGTTCTCTTTGAGTAGAACGCGTTGTCCTCATTTTTCACTAATGACGGAATCTCTCCGCTCGCCAAATATGCGTCTGCTGCCACTGCTGCTTTCTGAGCTTCTGCAATTGCCGCAATTGCTATGCCGGGACCTCTGTTTGTAACGTCACCGCACGCAAAAACACCTTTAATTGATGTAGCGTACGTATTATCATCTGCAACAATTGTATTCTTTCTTGTAAGTTCAAGACTTTCAAAGCCCTTCACATTGCATCCTTGTCCGATAGCCATAATCACAGTATCAACATCAATAATGTCAAATTCTCCTTCAATCGGTACCGGTGCACGTCTGCCGCTGGCATCAGGTTCACCAAGCATCATTTTCTGAGCTTTTACCTGTACAGCTTTACCGTTTTCTCCAATAATCTCTACTGGATTGCAAAGGAACTTGAAGATAACGCCTTCTTCTTCTGCCTCATCAATTTCCACTTGCTCAGCAGGCATTTCGGCACGAGTTCTTCTGTATAAAGTGTAAACCTCGTCAGCTCCGGCACGAACCGCACTTCTGCAAGCGTCCATAGCTGTGTTACCGCCGCCTACGATAACAACTTTCTTTCCAATATTGGGAATATTTCCCAGATTTATCTCACGAAGGAAGTCTATACCGCCCATAACACCTTCAAGGTCTTCCCCGGGGATTCTCATTTTGCTGCTGGTCCATGCACCTATTGCAACAATAACAGCATCATATTTAGAAGACAATTTCTCAAGAGTATATTCACCTTCGCCGATTTTAACATTGTTATGCATTGTAATTCCCATTGACTCTAAGAGTGCAACCTCTTCAGCAACAACTGCCTTGGGAAGTCTGTACTCAGGTATTCCGTAGCGGAGCATACCACCCATTTCGGGCATCATATCAAATACTTCTACGGAATGTCCCTTACTTCTCAAAGATGAAGCTGCCGTAAGTCCTGCAGGGCCACCGCCAATAACTGCAACTTTTTTACCTGTATCTGCTGCAACTGCCGGCTTATATGCTTCTTTACCCTTTTCAAGGTTAACATCTGCTGCAAATCTTTTAAGATTTGCAATGGAAATCGGTTCTTCCAAAGCTGCTCTGCGGCACGCTTTTTCGCACGGATGAGGACAAACGCGTCCAATGGATGCAGGAAGCGGTATCTTTTCCATTATCATTTTGATTGCTTCTTCTGCATATCCGTTTGCAATAAGTCCTACATAACCCTGGCAATCGGTGTGAGCCGGACATTCCAGCATACACGGAGGTCTGCAGTCTCCTGTGTGGTCTGTCATGAGCAATTCAAGCGCAATTTTTCTTGCCTGAACAACTCTTGCAGACTCTGTGCAGATTTCCATACCTTCAAATTGAGGTCCAACTTCTGTTGAACACGAACGCATCAACTTGCCGCCTTTTGCATTCTCAACTACGCAAACACCGCAGGCACCATATGATTTTACTTTATCATTATGGCAAAGTGATGGTATGTCTATGCCATATCTTTTTGCTACATTTATAAGGAGCTCGCCTGCTTCTGCCTTAACTTCTATATCGTTTATTTTAAAACAAATACTCATTTCAATTCTTCCTTTCCCCTCTTATGCAATCAAACATGAATTGCACCGAATTTACAGGATTCTTTACACTTACCGCATTTTATACATTTCTCTGTATCAATAACGTGCGGTTCTTTTACTTTGCCGGAGATAGCTCCCACAGGGCACTGTCTTGCACAAAGTGTACATCCACGGCATTTATCTGCATCAATCTGATATGTTATCAAGCTTGAGCAATGACCCGCAGGACATTTCTTGTCATAAATATGTGCTTCATATTCATTACGGAAATATTTAATCGTCGTAAGTACGGGGTTTGGCGCTGTCTGTCCAAGACCGCAAAGTGCGCCGTCTTTAATTGTAAGGCACAATTCTTCAAGAAGTTCTATATCTCCGTCGCGACCTTCTCCGTTTACAATTCTGTTAAGGATTTCCAGCATGCGTTTTGTGCCTATTCGGCAATGGATACACTTACCGCAAGACTCTTTTGCAGTAAAATCAAGGAAGAATCTTGCCATATCTACCATACATGTTGTCTCGTCCATAACAACCATACCGCCGGAACCCATAATAGCACCCGTAGCGGACAATTTTTTATAATCAATTACAGTATCAAGCAATTCTGTCGGTATACATCCTCCTGAAGGACCACCCATTTGAACCGCTTTAAATTCTTTATCATTTCTTATGCCGCCACCAATATCGAAAATAACGTCGCGAAGCGTCTTTCCCATAGGAATCTCAACAAGTCCGCCTCTTTTTATCTTACCGGTGAGCGCGAAAACTTTCGTACCCTTGCTGTCTTCTGTTCCCATTGCCGCAAATGCTTCGCCGCCGTTTGACAGTATCCACGCAACGTTCGCGAAAGTCTCAACGTTATTTATATTTGATGGTTGCTGCCAATAACCTTTCTGTGCCGGGAACGGGGGCTTAAGTCTTGGCATGCCTCTCTGGCCTTCGAGTGACTCAATAAGTGCAGTTTCTTCTCCGCATACGAAAGCACCGGCACCTGCTTTAATTCTCATTTTACATGAGAAGTTGCTACCGGCGATGTTTTCGCCCAAAAAGCCACGCGCTTCTGCTTGCTTAATAGCATTGGTAA
>JAGAQK010000080.1 GCA_017622825.1 Clostridia bacterium
ATAACGCAAAAGAACCCCTTATTCGCGTATTTAAGCGACAAGGCATGAAAAAGAGATATATAGCACTCTTATATACTGCCTCTGTTTTATTAGCTCTGGGTATCGGTGCAATATTGCTCTTTTCGCTTGATGCCAATCCGGTAGAGTATTATAAACAGATGTTTACTTTAGGCACAATAGGTAATAAATTTGCTTATCTTCAATATGAAAACTACATAAGAGAGTTTGTGCCTCTTTTAATTACTTCATTAGCATTGTCACTTGCTTTTAAAATGAAATTCTGGAACATTGGAGGAGAAGGACAGTTCCTTTTGGGAGCTCTTGCAGGTGCTTCTGTTGCTTTCTTGATGCCTGCTTCAACAAATCAGCTTGTTACAATAGTTATTATGACTTTAGCCGGAGCTGTTGTAGGTGGACTTATTGGACTTTTGACATCAGTTCTTAATGTTAAATTCGGTACCGACGAGACGCTGTTTACATTGATGCTCAACTATATAGCACTCTATATAATGACGTTTTTCGGTGAAACAAAAGCAGATTGGAATATTTTCCTTAAAACAGATTCGGAACGTCCGCAGTTCGCTAAAATTCCTGAAAATGCAAGAATGTTGAAAATTTCAATAGGAGATTTTTCTCTTGATATGTCATTTATCTTTGTTGTGCTTCTTGCAGTATTCATTTACGTTTACATTACAAAAACAAAGCATGGATACGAAATATCTGTTGTAGGAGACAGTATCAATACAGCGAGATATTCAGGCATGAAAGTGAACAAAATTATTTGCAGAACAATGTTTCTTTCTGCGGCATTAATCGGTGCTGCAGGTGCATTAAGGGTTTCAAGTGTTGAATCTCTTTCTACATCTATTACAAATGACGTGGGTTGGACAGGTATTATAGTGGCTTGGCTTGCAAAGCTTAATCCTGTAGGCATTGTAGTTGTATCAGCATTGATTACAGTATTGCAGTGCGGATGTGTTATAGCTTCTGTAAGCGCAAGTGCTGTTGACAGCCATTTTGCTGATCTTTTACAAGGTACAATATTGTTTATTATACTCGCTGCCGATTTCTTTATTAGATTTAAAGTTGTTATACGCAAAAGCAATAAGAAAAAATCAGAAACATCAAAGGAGGAGACGGTATGAGTGCACTGGCAGTTTTGACAACGTTTTTATTTACTGTTATTAAGTACAACATGGCCCTCCTGTATGGTACTGTCGGTGAGATTGTAACAGAAAAATCAGGTAGTTTAAATCTTGGTGTTGAAGGAACAATGGCCATCGGCGGTATAGGCGGATTCTTGTTCGGCTGTGCTTTTGACAGTATATTTGTAGGAATTATTGCATCATTCATTTGTGCAGCCTTGTGTGGACTTTTATTTGCTTTTTTAACTGTAACGTTACAGGCAAATCAGAACGTAACAGGTCTTACAATAACAACGTTCGGACTTGGCATGTATTTCTTTATAGGTAACGGATTTAAAGCGGCAGGAAAGTGGCCTGATATGAACACAGAGGCTGTTGCTGATTTTAAAAGCGGCACAGAAGCACTTGAAATACCGCTTTTGAGCAAAATTCCCGTAATAGGTAAAGCTCTGTTTTCGCAAAACATACTTATTTATCTCGGTATTGCAATAGCAATATTTATGTGGTGGTATTTTAAATATACAAAGCCCGGACTTAAAATACGTGCTGTAGGCGAGAATCCTGCTTCCGCAGATGCTGTAGGCGTGAATATAACGCTTTACAAATACATACATCTTATGATTGGCTCCGGTATAATGGGAATAGGCGGTCTTTTGATGGCTGTAAACCTGTCAGGAAGTTTTGAAGGAAGTAAATGCTGGATAAACGGTTACGGTTGGATAGCAATTGCGCTCGTAATTTTCGCAAACTGGAACACCATGCTGGCAATATTGGGTACGTTCATATTCGGACTTTTCAATACGTTGCAAGTTTATGGAGGATCACTTTCCGATACATTCCCGAAATTACTCGGATGGCTTGATAAGATACCTCCGCAGTTTATGCAAGCACTTCCGTTTATAATCACGGCAATAGTACTTGTAGTATCGTCAATTACGAACAAACGCAATAACAAACCGTCAGCAATAGGACTTAACTATTACAGAGAAGACAGATAATAAACAACAGGTGATTGAATGAATATTATAAGTGATATTTATAACAAACTGGGAATAAGCAATAAAGTACTCCGCCTTGCAGATGAGGCGGAGTCTGCTTTAACTGATAAATTTAAAAAAATTGACAGCATTGCAGAATACAATCAAGCAAAAGTAACACTTGCAATGCACAACAATAGAGTAAATGCTACGTGCTTCGCAGCAACAACAGGCTACGGCTACAATGACTTTGGACGTGACACATTAGAAAACATTTACGCAGAGGTTTTTGGCAGCGAAGCTGCACTCGTAAGGCCGCAGATTACTTGCGGAACGCATGCTCTCGCCATTGCTCTTTCTGCAAATCTTTTGCCGGGAGATGAGCTGTTGTGTCCTGCGGGAGGACCGTATGATACTTTGGAAGAAGTAATAGGCATCAGACCCTCACCATGTTCGTTAAAAGAATACGGAGTGTCATATAAGCAGGTAGAACTCAAAGAAGATGGTACATTTGATTATGAAGCAATAAGAGCAGCGATTACCGACAAAACAAAAATGGCGGAAATACAGCGCTCAAAAGGGTATAAAACTCGCCCAAGCTTTTCTGTGGAGCAAATCGGTGAATTGATAAAATTTATAAAATCAATTAAGCCCGATATTATATGTATGGTGGATAATTGTTACGGTGAATTTACACAGATTATCGAGCCAACACATGTAGGCGCAGACATGGCAGTAGGATCTCTTATTAAGAATCCGGGAGGCGGTCTTGCCCCAATAGGCGGATATATCTGTGGCACACAAGAATGTATTGACAGGTGCGCTTACCGCTTAAGTGCACCCGGCTTAGGACAAGAAGTCGGCGCAAACCTTGGCACAATGACATCATTTTATCAAGGTTTTTTCCTTTCACCGAACGTAGTTGCAGGAGCACTAAAAGGAGCAGTCTTCGCTTCGTATATATTTGAAAAACTTGGATTCAATACTGTACCTAAAAGTACAGAAGAAAGATTTGATATCATACAAGCAGTAGAACTGCTTTCTGCTGAAAGATTAAAAGCATTTTGTGAAGGAATTCAGGCAGCAGCACCTGTAGACAGCTATGTTACGCCTGTACCTTGGGCAATGCCGGGATATGATTCGGAAGTCATAATGGCAGCCGGTACGTTTATACAAGGCTCGTCAATAGAATTAAGTGCGGACGGACCAATGAGAGAACCTTATGCTGTATTTTTCCAAGGAGGATTAACGTGGCATAATGCAAAGCTTGGTATATTAACTGCACTTCAAAAACTTGTTGATAAAGGTCTGGTAAAATTAGATTAAAGGGGTTTGTATTATGAATATTAGAGACTTTTTTTCAAAAGCGGACACAGTATGGGCAAAAAACAGAGAAAATGAGAAGAATCTCACAATAGTTTTTAAAGCCAATTGTCCCAAATCAAATAAAGCAATTTTAAAAGTAACAGGTTCATCATATTATAACGTATATATAAACGGTAAATTTGCAGCAGTTGGACCTGCAAGAGCAGCTCACGGATATTTCAGAGTTGATGAATTGCCTATTATACTTGATAAAGAAGAAAATGAAATTAAAATTATTGTATTCGGATACGCTGTAAACAGCTTTTATCATCTGGACCAACCATCTTTTTTGTGCGCGGAAGTTTCGAACGAAAATGGTATTATAGCATATACGAACGCAGCGCAAACAAGCTTTAACGCAAGCGAGTGGTACGGTAAAATTCAAAAAGTTCAGCGTTATTCATTTCAGAGACCATTTGCAGAAGTATACGATTTTACAGTTGATCAGTACGGCAAAGTGACTCTTGAGAATACGAAGGAAGATAAATTCTTGCCGCGCGGCATATTTTACGGAAAATACGAGAAAGAAAATGCACTTCAAATTATACAAAAGGGCACATTTACGGTGTCTGAAAAACAAAACTACTATGATGACCGTTCTATTTCAAATATTGGTGAGCAGCTTAAAGGTTATTTTAAGAACGAACTTGACGTGTTTTCGACCAAAGAAGCAGAAATGCTTACTCCTGTAATCACAGATAATAGCGTAGAATGCACTGATAGCGTTACACTTACGGATTGCTCTTTTGCTACTTTTGATATGGGTAAAAATCTCACAGGTCTCATTGGATTTAATGCGGAAATTAATGGTGAAGGTGAGTTGTATATTGTATTTGACGAAATAATGCAAGGAGATAATATAAATTTCACCAGACTTACAACAGCAAGCGTAGTTATTATTAAAGCAAAAACAGGAAAATTCAGCTTTTTGTCGGCAGAGCCGTATACGTACAGATATATACGTATATATTCCAAAAACATGAATTGTACTGTCAATAATTTGCATTTACTACGTGTGGGTGCACCGGAAGTAAAAAAGGTGCTTGATTCTGATAACAAAAAATTACAAGCTATATATAATGCAGCAATAGAAACGTACAGACAAAATACTTTTGATATTTATATGGATTGTCCATCAAGAGAACGAGCTGGTTGGCTTTGTGACAGCTTTTTCACATCAAGGGTAGAAAAAGCCCTTACCGGAAAGTCAGAAGTTGAGCATAATTTTTTGGAAAACTACATATTGCCTGAATCCTTTAAATGCCTTCCGGATGGAATGCTGCCAATGTGCTATCCCGCTGACCACTACGATGGCGTTTATATACCTAATTGGGCTATGTGGTTTGTGGTTGAACTAAGAGAATACCTCGATAGAACAGGCGATTATGACTTTATATTAAAGGCAAAGGATAAAGTATATGCTTTGCTTAAATTCTTAAAAGGTTTTGAAAATGAATTTGGTTTACTTGAAAAGCTCGAATCTTGGGTATTTATTGAGTGGAGCAAATCAAACGACCTTGTACAGGACGTGAGCTTTCCGTCAAATATGTTGTATGCGAAAGTAAAAAGAATTACAGCAGAATTATATAACGATGACACTTTAAAAGAAGAAGCAGAAAAGTTGCAACAAACAATAAGAGATATGTCTTATACAGAAAAAGGCTTTTTCTGTGATAATGCGTATAGAATTAATGGTAAACTTGAGCTTTCGGGGCAATATACAGAGAGCTGTCAATATTATGCTTTTCACACGGGCGTAGCGACACCTGAAACACACAGCAAGCTTTGGAATTGTTTAATTAACGAATTCGGATTTGAACGCAAAAAAACGGGTGCATGGCCGGAAATTCATTTTGCTAATGCATTTATTGGAAATTATTTAAGATTAGATTTAATTGCTCAATATGGAGATAAAGACGAATTGCTAAGTAATATCGAAGGATATTTTTACTATATGGCAGAGAAAACGGGAACGTTGTGGGAAATAGATAGTGATTCAGCAAGTTGTAATCATGGCTTTGCTTCTCATGTAGCATATTGGTTTGAACAATTAGGTATGCTTAAGGAGGTTGACTGAGAATGAATCAAATCTTTGATGAAATCAGTAAAAAAAGCGCAGAGGAACTCAGAATAAAATATATTGAGGAGTTTAACCCTACGGGAAACTATGAGGGCATAAAAGCTATTACGTTTGATGGTCTTGACCGTGGAGCTTTAAAAACTAAATGTTTTGCATATATCGGATTTCCGCAAAATAGCAATAATGCAAAAGTACCTGCTGTTGTGCTGATACATGGCGGTGCAGGTTATCCTTTTTTGCAATGGGTAAAGGAATGGACAAATCGAGGTTATGCTGCAATAGCACTTAGTACAATTGGCGTATTTCCTTTAAGGATTAATGCAGGTGATGTTGAGGGAGCTTTAGAGAAGGATTGGACTCACGAGCTTACAGGTGTTTTTTATGAGGACGGGTATACTTCAACACCTGATAATGATGATATGCGTATACGAGATACTCAGCCTATTGATGATATGTGGATGTATCATGCGGTTTCACAAGCTATTCTTGCCGGTAAAGTTTTAGAATCGTTTGACGTTGTTGATAATAATAAGATTGGTGCTGTAGGCATATCGTGGGGAAGCGTGATACTATCTATTACACTGGGATACAAAAATAACTTTGCGTATGCAATTCCCGTTTATGGTTCCGGGTATCTTACAGAAAGCCTTTCTTATATGAGATATAAGTTTATTTTACCGCGTGTACAGGATTTATGGCTTGCAGAAAAGAATTTTAATAATGTCAAAATACCGGTGCTGTGGATTTGTATGAATAATGATTCTTGTTTTTCTGCAAACTCTAACAGTAAATCTTACATTTATACTGTGAAAAATAATGCGCGTACTACGCTGTCGATAAAATCAGGTTGGATTCACGGACATTCATGCTGTTGGGATATCAATTATCCTTGTAAAGAAATATATGCTTTTGCTGATGCAATGGTGGGTGAGGGAAGCTTTCCGTACATAGAAAAGATTGAACGTAGCGATGATGGTATGATTTGTGCGAAATATGCGGAAATACCGCATGATGACGTGGCGGCTACGCTGTATTATTTAACAGAGCAATACGAATATGCCATACCTCTTAATATGCATGAGTCTCATATCGCGCATAACTGGAAAAAGAAAAGAGCGTTTGTTGACAGAAAAAATCGCATTGTTCGTGTTAATGTGCCAAGTAATGCTACTGTTTGTTATCTTGAAATTGTAGATAAGAGAAATAATTTGACGGTTTCTTCAATTTTTATATAATTTTAATTACAATTATAATTCGAAAGGGGAAATTTTTTATGAGTAAGCTAAACAAATCCTTGATTTGCTTGTTTTTATGTTTAGCAGTTATTATTCCAAATTTTGGTTGCAACACATCAACCGATGAAGAAAGTAACAAAACACAAACAACAATACCGACTTCTCAGGTAACGCAGCAACCTACGAAAGATCCCGGCGTTGAGCCTACTTTAGAGACCTCAACAGGCCCCACTGTTACGCCAACAGCTGAACCGACAGCTGAACCGACAGATTCTCCTACTGCAGAAGCGACTGAAGTATTTACGACGCCTACGACCTCAAAGCCTACAACAGCAAAACCTACAACGGCAAAACCTACTGCAACACCGGCGAAAGATATAGTTGTGGATGTATCTTCACTTGCGGCTGCCAGAGATTATACTGCTGCACAGTTTACAGAAAAGATTTTGCTTATACATAAAACAGAGGGCATTTCGATGGGAAGTTATAACTTAAGTCAGATTTCGAGCATTATTTTATCATACGGTGCTGATCCTAATGCTGATATTAGTTCTGATAAGGTGTATATATTGGATGATTCCGGAAATGAAATTGCTTCTGATTACCTGGAAAGCAGTAATGGTGCGTTCTGGGCACAAGGCTTGAGAGATATAAAGCTTGATATTAATTCGACATATAGCGGTGAACTTTTTATCACTAAGGATACAATCGGTAATAATATAGCAATTAGTAAAATTATATTAGTTGCTAAGAACGGTTCGTCAATTACTACTCCGAAACCGACAACAACACCTACAGCTACTGCTAAACCTACTGCTGATGCGGGAGATTATAATGCTCTTGTAAAGAAAATTCTTGAAGAAGCTCAAAAAGTTACAGACTTTATGAGAGCTCAAAAATTTAAATACGGTGATGCAAAAATTAATCCTGCGTACAATTGGGGCGCACTTGATGTTAACAGTGCTATAAATCCTAATGAAAAGATAGTAAGTTGCGATAGACTTGTTGATTGGATTCTTTTCAGAGCGGGATTTACAGTGCAGATGTTTAATCAAGGTATGACGGTAGGTAATCTTGATGAATGGTGTGAGGAATACGGATTTACAAAGATTACTAATGTTAACAAGCTTCAGGCCGGTGATATTGTATTTGTTAATCCTCATCCCGGTGGATGGGCAAAGCATGTATTCCTTTGTGCGAGCAGCAAGGGTTCTGATGGTAAATATTTAAGATATGATGCAGGTAGTGATGCCAGGATAACAGGTACAACAGGTACCGAGGTAACACGGGGCAAACAACCGTTTAGAGAGACTATAAGTCAATTTATGTATGCATACAGACCTAATACGAGTAGGATGCCCGTAAATAATGCTTCAATTTATGTAAAACCTTCAACTACTGTGGCTGTGCCAAAAACTAATGCAAAAGAAGTTTTTACAAAGGCTGATTATTCTTGGAATGGCGGTGTGGCGGCTTATAATCTTGAATATAAATATGAACCCGGCAATACATATAAACAGTATGAATTACACGTTACAGTAAAATCATCACCATCTTCTTCTGATACAAACTATTGGAATGCATGTTATATAGGTGCGAGAATACCTGATACGGCAAAAAACATGCCGTATGGTGAAATGGGTGGTGTTTGGGTTGCTTTTACAAGTAATAAAGCAAGTGTGTATTTTGGCAATTCGAGTAGTTGGCCGGTTAGGGAAACAAGCGTAGATTTGCCGGTAAGCATTTCGACAGCACAAAAAATTGTTGTGGTTGACAGTGGTGACGTAATTAAGTATTATCACGTAACGTCCTCCGGTATCAGAACGTTGCTTTTGAGTATAACACTTGATGAGGAAAGTAGCCAATCACTTGTGTGGGATGGTAATAATAAGTATCTGCTTATGAGCTCAACAAAATTTTCGAAATCAGGATATTTTAATACCTTTGCTCACTTTGCAAGTGCTACTGTTTCTGATATCTCTATAAAAGTTGCTGATTAGATGTTTTGGTTGACTTTTACAGTGATTGTGATATTATATTCATGAAATTTACAGATAGATTTTTTGGAGGTTTTTTTATGAACGACACATTGAAGAAGAATATGACGTGGTTTGTATGCGGTGGACTTGGCATATTAAATTACATTTTATTTGCAATTCCTTATATTTCTGCGTATGCAGAGATGGGCGGCACTGAAAGCTTTTCTAACGGTGTTTCAGGATACGAGATTATGGACATGTTTGATACGGATTTTTCCGGTGTAATGTGTTCATTATTACAGATTTTAGTTCTTATTGCATCTATCGGATTACTTGCAATCGGCGTATTCGGTTTGCTTAAAGAGTTTGGTATCTATGATATCACAAGCGTTGTAAAACAAATCGAACTCAAGAAATTTGCACAGTATGGATTATATGCTTATGCAGGATTAAATATTTTACTTTTAATTTTCCTTATTATTTTCTGCATTTCAAACTCTAAAAGTGAAAGCCTTTTTGGTTTTTCAGCTGGTTTCTCACTTTCTGCAGGTATTTTTATTACATTAATTCTATCTGTAGGTGCGGTAGTTGGCTTGAGATTCTTTGAACAGAAATTCCCTGCAGGCGAAAATACAGGCATGATTGTTACATATAACTGCTCAAAATGCGGTAAAAAAGTTAAATCAACTGTAAAGTTCTGTCCTGATTGCGGTGGAGAAGTTATTAAAGTTGAGAAAGAAGCTAATCCTAAGTTTGCATGCTCATCTTGCGGCGCACCTGCTAAGGCCGGCGTGAAATTCTGCTCACAATGTGGTGGAGCAATTGTTCAATTAGAAAGAGTTGTTGAACCTACATACGTATGTTCTTCATGCGGTGCTGCTTCTGAGGCAAACGTTAAATTCTGCTCAAAGTGCGGCGGCGCTATAATTCAAAAATAAGTTTTAGCTAAACTATTTTTTAAGAAAGCAAAAGGGTCGATGTGTTTTTAACATCGACCCTTTCTTTTAATTAATGGATGGCTATAGACATCAAAGGATTTACTTTAGATAATCAATTGCTGCAAGAGCAGCGGCAGAACCATCTGCAACAGCGGTAGTGAGTTGTCTTACAGATTTTTGCCTGCAATCTCCGGCAACAAATATGCCGGGACAGGATGTATTGCAATTTTCATCTGATATAACATATCCGTCTGAGTCAAGATCAATAATATCAGAAAAAATTTTGTTTTCAGGAACTCTGCCTATTGCTTCAAAAAGAACATCACATACAACATTGGTTTTCTCGGATGTTTTTTTATTTAAAAGAACCATACTGTTTAATTTATTATCGCCAAAAAACTCGCTTATAACGCTGTCTGTATGAATAAAGATATTTGATTTGTTTTTTGCACATTCAACTAATGATGTTTCAGCACGAAATGTATCACGTCTGTGAACAAGATGAACGCTTTCGCATATATCAGAAAGATAAATTGCTTCTTGAACGGCAGAATTGCCACCACCGACAACAACAGCAGTTTTTCCTTTATAAAACGGACCGTCACATACAGCACAAAAAGAAATACCTTTACCGAAGTATTTTTCCTCTCCCGGTATGCCTAGCGTTCTGTGACTAACACCAACAGCAATAATGACAGTCTTAGAAGCAACAGGACCGTTCTCGGTAATTACTTCAAAAAAACCATTCATTTTATTAATACCGCCAACGCGAGTGACGTCAATGTCAGCACCAAAATCCGTAACTTGAGTTAAGAGCTTATCTGCAAAATCACTACCGTCCATGTGCGGTATTCCTGGATAATTTTCAACATTGGGGGCAGATGCAATCTGCCCGCCAAATGAATCTGATTCTAATAATAAAACAGTTTTGCCGGAACGAAGAAGATAAAGTGCAGCCGTCATTCCGGCAGGACCTGCTCCAACGATGATTGCATCATACATTGGCATTAGCCCCTTTCTTTTCAATAAACTGTTTGATAGGTGAAACGCCGGTTGCCTTTATGCCGCCACAAATAAGAGTGGGGGCTTGGTTGATGTTATATTTCTGAGCAAGCTCAGGCTCAGCCTCAGCATCAATAACAGTATAGGCAATACCTGCCTTATCAAGTAAAGATTTCGCAACGCGGCAATTAGGGCACTTTTGAGTTGTGAAAAGAAGAACTTCATCACCATAGCTGTCTGCAGGAGCACTCTCAGCAACATTTTTGTAACTGCAAGCACAATCAGCAGCAGCCTTGAAAGCTATAGCACCCTTTGTGAATTTCTCAGCATCGTAAACGCGACGTTGCTTAAATTCCTGTGCTTTACCATCGTTCCAGTTTTGAACAGGTCTGTAGTATCCCGTTATACGGCTGTAAACCTCAGTTTTATTGTGACAAATAGGGCAAACGTAATGCTCGCCGGCAATATATCCATGATCCTTACAAATCGTATACGTAGGAGAAAGCGTGTAATAGGGAAGCTTGTAGTTTTCAGCGATTTTACGAACAAGCTTAGCAGCAGATTCCCAAGACGGAAGTTTCTCTCCCAAGAATGCATGGAAAACAGTACCCGAAGTGTAAAGAGTTTGAAGCTCATCTTGTACGTCAAGAGCACTAAACAAATCATCCGTATATCCAACAGGCAGATGAGAACTGTTAGTATAATAAGGAACTTTATCGTTCTCAGAAGCAGTTATGATATCAGGGTAACGCTTAACGTCATGTTTGGCAAGACGATAAGAAGTAGACTCAGCAGGAGTAGCCTCAAGGTTATAAAGGTCGCCATACTTCTCTTGGTAGTCAGAAAGTCTCTCACGCATGTGATTAAGAACATCTTTAGTGAAATTCTGAGCTTCCTCAGAAGTCATATCTTTACCAATCCAAGCAGCATTAAGAGCAGCTTCGTTCATACCAACAAGACCTATAGTAGAGAAGTGGTTCTCAAAAGAGCCAAGGTAACGCTTTGTGTAAGGATAAAGACCTTCCTCAAGAAGCTTTGTGATAATTGTACGCTTAATTTTAAGAGAACGCGCAGAAATATCCATCATATGATCAAGTCTCTTATAGAAGTCAGCCTCGTCAGTTGCAAGGTAGGCAATTCTCGGCATGTTAATAGTTACAACACCTACGGAACCTGTGCTCTCGCCACTACCGAAGAAACCACCTGTTTTTTTGCGAAGCTCACGCAAATCAAGACGCAAACGGCAACACATACTACGAACGTCACTGGGCTCCATATCGCTATTGATGTAGTTAGAAAAATAAGGAGTACCATACTTTGAAGTCATTTCAAAAAGAAGTCTGTTGTTCTCAGTATCAGACCAATCAAAATCACTTGTGATAGAGTATGTGGGGATAGGGTATTGGAAACCTCTGCCTTGAGCATCGCCCTCTATCATTGTTTCAAGGAAAGCGCGATTAACCATATCCATTTCAGCCTTACAATCTTTATATTTGAAAGGCATCTCCTTGCCGCCGACAATAGCATTGAGCTCTGCAAGGTCAGCAGGAACAGTCCAGTCAAGAGTAATATTTGAGAACGGAGCTTGAGTACCCCAACGAGACGGAGTATTAACGCCGAAAATGAAAGACTCAATACACTTCTTAACTTGAGGATACGTCATATTGTCAGCCTTAACAAAAGGAGCGAGGTAAGTGTCAAAAGACGAGAAAGCCTGAGCACCGGCCCATTCGTTTTGCATAATGCCAAGGAAGTTAACCATCTGGTTACAAAGAGTTGCAAGGTGTTTTGCCGGAGCAGAAGTTATTTTACCCGGTATACCGCCTAAACCTTCCTGAATAAGCTGCTTAAGAGACCATCCGGCACAGTAACCGGTAAGCATAGAAAGGTCATGAATGTGAATATCGGCATTGGTGTGAGCCTTTGAAATCTCATCATCATAGATTTCAGAGAGCCAGTAGTTAGCTGTAATAGCACCTGAGTTTGAAAGAATCAAACCGCCTACAGAATACGTTACAGTAGAATTCTCCTTAACACGCCAATCGTTGATTTTAACGTAATCATCAACAATTTCCTTATAGTCAAGAATAGTTGATTTCATATTACGAAGTTTTTCTCTTTGGCGACGGTAGAGAATATAAGCCTTGGCAACGTCGGCATAGCCTGACTGTACAAGAACAGACTCCACGCTATCTTGAATGTCTTCTACTTTGATTTTGCCGTCCTTAATTTTAGGCTCAAAATCAGCAGTAACTTTAAGAGCAAGAAAATCAATCATTGAATCATTGTATTGTTTTTCTTGTGCCTCAAATGCCATTTTTATGGCATTAACAATTTTTTGAATGTCAAAATCAATAAGTTTACCATTTCTTTTTTCAACTCGATACATAAAAATTTCTCCTCTGTAAATAAAAATTAGTTTGTCTGTGTGCCGCGAAGCTCGGCTGCGGGCACATATTGTTTAACTGCTGCAATATAACTTTGCAGGTCTTCGGTACTGGGAGCCGTTAAACCGGGGAGCAGTACTTCCTCGGAGTCTTTATAACACTGTATAAAGTAACGCTCCGCACCTTGTATCATCTTGCCGATTTCCGTAAAATCATCTGCCGTGTGTAATTCCTTAACAGCAGTTGTGCGGAATTCATAAGACACTTTACCTGCAAGTAAAAGAGAAACAGAACACTTTATTGCTTCCGTATCAACAGCAACCCCCGTAGTCTGATTGTACTTTTCAAGAGAGTTTTTAATGTCCATAGCGACATAATCAACAAGCCCTGATTCAATCATCATACGAAGCTTACCGGGGAAGGAACCGTTTGTGTCAAGCTTCACTTTAAACCCTTTTTTCTTGATTTGCTCGGCAAATCTTTCAATGTTACTTTGCAAAAGAGGTTCGCCTCCGGTTATCACTACACCTTCGAGAACGCCTTTGCGCTTTTCCAATAACTTCCAAAACTCCTGTTCTGTACTGTCGTCTGCAGACGGAATGCCGTTTATCAATCCGCTGTTGTGGCAGAAGGAGCAACGGAAATTACAACCGTGAGTAAAAACAGTACAAGCAACGTATCCGGGGAAATCTAATAATGTTAATTTTTGCAATCCTTCAATTCTCATTAACTGATAAACCTCCCGTTGTATTTGTTACAATATCTACATCAATAGATAGTATACACAAGTGATGCTTAAGGAATATAACACAATATATTGTTGTTGTCAATCTCTAAAACAACAATATATGCACTTTTTTTGAAATTTTTTTTAATTGCGCAAAAAGTATTTACATATTATAATAATAGAAATAAAAATTGAAAGGCGATATGCAATATGATATACGATTATAAGAATGTAAACAGGTATGTGAATAATGACTGTTTTGATGAGCTTATAAACTTTTCGGAGCAGAGAATCAGCATGCAGTTTGAAATGCTGCTCAGATTAATACGTGCGAAGGACTATGATGATGAAGGAGCAGACCTTACAGATATTCTCATGGTGACAGGTCCTTCAGCCTCCGGCAAAACTACCACGTCGAATCTTCTTGCAAAATATCTTGCGGAGGACGGATACAATTGCACCGTTATTTCGTTGGACGATTATTATTTTGATGCAGAGACAATCCAAAGGAAACAAATAGAGATGGGACTTGTGCCCGAAGGCAGTACAGAGTTCGATTATGAGACGATAGATGCAATTGACGTTGAGTATTTCAGGCAGCAGATGAAAGACTATACGTCGGGTAAATCAATTGAGCTTCCTAAA
>JAGAQK010000081.1 GCA_017622825.1 Clostridia bacterium
CTCTAATATGTAGAGTGCTAATAATTACGAAGCCAAAATGAACAACAAAATTCTTAAGACGCAAAATTGTTAGCAAAATGGTGCCACATATGCTAAAAATAAGCGGCTATATAATTATTTATTCTGCTTACGTAAACCTCTTCTTACACGATTGATATGACGTTCAAAGTCACCGTTGTCAATAAGTTCAGTGAGAACGTATTGCATAAAGGTAGGAACGGTGCAGGAGTAAAAGCCGAGCTTTTCTTCATACGTTTTGACAAGATGTTTGGGAAGCACCATGTATCCGATACGAAGAGAGGGAGAGAACGTTTTGGAAAAGGTATGAAAAAGGAATACCGCTGTACTTTGAGAACAAAAAAAATGAGGCTATTTACAACAGCCTCATCCCTTTATTATATCTTTTTATTATTCCTCATCCGGATCATCACTATCATCGAGATACGGAACATCACCGTCTACAACATCGTATTGTTCTTCGGCAAGTTCTTCTGCCTCAACATCCTCAATCTCAGTTTCAACTAACTCTTCCTCATCAAAAGATTCACCTGTCAATACTTCTCCGGGTCTTCTCTTAAGAGCTTCAACTTCAATTTCAATGTCTTTGTAACGGCTCATACCTGTACCTGCAGGAATAAGTTTACCAATAATAACATTTTCTTTAAGTCCAAGGAGAGGATCTCGCTTGCTCTTAATCGCTGCTTCTGTGAGAACTCGTGTTGTCTCTTGGAATGATGCAGCAGAAAGGAAAGACTCTGTAGCCAAAGAAGCTTTCGTAATACCAAGAAGTGTTCTTGTACCGGTTGCCTCAGGCTTACCTTCTGCAACAGCCTTTTCGTTTTCAGCATTAAACGTTGTGATGTCAACCATGCTTCCCGGAAGAAGTGATGTACCGCCCGCATCATCAACTTTTACCTTGCGGAGCATTTGTCTTACAATAACCTCAATATGACGGTCATTGATTTTAACACCCTGCATATTGTACACTTTTTGAACTTCTTCGATTATATAGTTTTGAACGCCGGTTACACCAACGACACGTATAATATCGTGAGGATTGATAGAACCGCCAACAAGCATGTCGCCCTTCTTTACTACGTCGCCATCTTGTACGCGAAGGTTTGTTCCCATTACGAAAGAGTATGTTGCAGCCGCACCATCGTCTGAAGTAATAGTTACCTCACGTTTCTTTCCTGAATCATTTATTGAAACAGTACCATCAAGTTCAGAAATTGTAGCATTTCCTTTTGGTTTTCTTGCTTCAAACAATTCTTCAACTCTGGGAAGACCCTGTGTAATATCGTCTGCAGTTGCAACACCACCGGTATGGAACGTACGCATGGTAAGCTGTGTACCGGGCTCACCGATTGACTGTGCCGCAATAATACCAACTGCATCACCCACATTACATTCCTCATTTGTTGCAAGGTTAGAACCGTAACACTTAGCACATACACCGTATTTGCATTTACATGTGAGAACCGAGCGAATCTTAACTGTTGTATGACCGGCAGCAACAATCTTGTCGGCAATCTCTTCTGTAATCAATGTATCTCTGTCAGCAAGAACTTCTCCTGTTGCGGGATCAACAATAGTCTCTGCAGGATATCTGCCTGAGATACGTGCTGCCAACGGAACTATAGGTCCTTGCTCTTTTGCATCCTGATTCTCAATAGCAGAGATTTCAATATAATCCTCAGTACCGCAATCGTGCTCACGAATGATTACTTCTTGGCTGACATCTACAAGACGTCTTGTAAGGTAACCTGAGTCAGCCGTTCTAAGAGCTGTATCTGACAAAGTCTTTCTTGTACCATGGCTGGAGATAAAGAACTCCAATACGTCAAGACCCTCACGGAAGTTCGCCTTGATAGGAATTTCGATTGACTTACCTGATGTATCTGTCATAAGACCACGCATACCGGCAAGCTGCTTAATCTGGTTTATATTACCTCTGGCTCCCGAGTCACTCATCATGTTAATAGGATTATACTCGCCCATGTTCTTTTTGAGTATTCCGGTAAGCTTATCAATTGTATCCGTCCAAGCCTTAATAACGTTATTATAACGTTCTTCCTCTGTTATAAGACCTCTTCTGTACTGTTTAACGATCTTATCAACCAATTTATCCGTCTCTTCAATAAGTTGCTGTTTCTCAGGCGGAACGATAATATCCTCAATACCAACCGTGATAGCTCCTTTTGTGGAGAACTTATAACCCAATGATTTAATCTTATCAAGAACAACAGCAGTCTCTGTAAGACCGTGAACCTTAATACACTTATCAAGTATTTCGCCCAAAGTGCCTTTTTTAACAAGTTTGTCAATCTCAAGCAACAATGCATTCTCACGCTTAGATCTGTCTACAAATCCCAAATCCTGCGGAATAGCTTCATTGAATATCAACTTACCTATTGTCGTATTAATACGCTGTGAAATAGGCTCTCCTTCAAACTCACCGAATCTTCTTACTATAATTGCAGTATGAAGATCGATTTCTCCAATATCATAAGCCATTTTAGCTTCATCATATGAAGAGAATACAGGCGCATTTGTAAAGTCTTTATTTTTGTTAAGTGTAAGATAGTAGCTACCGAGAACCATATCCTGCGTAGGAACTGTTATCGGCTTACCGTCTTTTGGAGCCAACAAGTTGTTTGCAGAGAGCATAAGAACTCTTGCTTCTGCCTGAGCCTCTGCAGAAAGCGGTACGTGAACAGCCATCTGGTCACCGTCAAAGTCGGCGTTATAAGCAGTACATACCAACGGATGCAAACGAAGCGCACGACCCTCAACAAGTACAGGCTCAAATGCCTGAATTCCCAAACGGTGAAGTGTAGGAGCACGGTTCAAAAGAACGGGATGCTCTTTGATTATCTCTTCAAGAATATCCCAAACCTCAGGGCGAACACGGTCTACCATCTTGCGGGCACTCTTAACGTTCAATGCCTTGCCATCGTTAACAAGCTTTCTCATAACAAAAGGCTTAAACAACTCAAGAGCCATTTCTTTAGGAAGTCCGCATTGGTAAATCTTAAGCTCAGGACCTACAACGATAACGCTACGACCTGAATAGTCAACACGCTTACCCAAAAGGTTCTGACGGAAACGTCCCTGCTTACCGCGAAGCATATCTGACAAAGACTTAAGAGGTCTGGTATTGGGTCCTGTAACAGGGCGACCACGTCTACCGTTATCGAGAAGAGCATCAACTGCCTCCTGGAGCATTCTTTTCTCATTTCTAACGATGATATCAGGAGCTCTTAATTCCTTAAGTCTTTTCAATCTGTTATTTCTGTTAATAACACGTCTGTAGAGGTCATTAAGGTCTGATGTTGCAAATCTGCCACCCTCCAACTGTACCATCGGACGAAGATCCGGCGGAATTACAGGTATAACAGAAAGCACCATCCACTCAGGCTTATTATGTGACTGACGGAAAGCTTCCACAACCTCAAGTCTCTTTATAAGACGCATTTTCTTTTGGCTTATTGTCTGACCACCCTTTTCTTTTTCAACTTCTGTAAGGTGATCAACTTCTTCTCTGAGCTCAGCGGCCAAAGTCTCCAAATCAACTTCTGCCAAGAGCTTTTGTATAGCTTCTGCACCCATCTGTGCAGTAAATGCCTGGTATCCATACTCAGTTATAGCATCTCTGTACTCACGCTCAGAAAGAACCTGCTTGTACTCAAGAGCTGTTGTACCGGGATCTGTTACGATGTATGCAGCAAAGTACAGAACCTTCTCCAATGAACGGGGAGGCATATCCAAAATCAATCCCATTCTGCTGGGGATTCCTCTGAAGAACCAAATGTGTGATACAGGTGCAGCGAGTTCAATGTGACCCATTCTTGTACGTCTTACTTTTGAACTTGTTACTTCAACTCCGCACTTATCACATACAATTCCTCTGTATCTGTTCTTTTTATATTTACCGCAATGGCACTCTCCGTCTTTTGTAGGTCCGAAAATCTTCTCGCAGAAAAGACCGTCCTTTTCAGGTTTCAGAGTACGGTAGTTAATTGTTTCAGGCTTTTTAACTTCACCATGCGACCATTTTAAAATAGTCTCAGGAGAAGCAAGGCTAATCTGTATTGAATCAAAATTATTAAAATCTATCATTCTTTCTACACTCCTTACTCTGAATTATTCTGACTCGGTATCACCGGAAATTCCTACGAAAACATCAGCATCCAACTCTGATCCGTTCTCTTCGAAATCCGCCTCGGCTACGATATCAGAATCGTTAAATTCATCATCATGAAGAACGTCTTCATTTTCGTCAAATTCATTTCCCATGAATATCGATCCCGATTCATCCGTGAAAGTTTGGAAATCAGGATTGTATACATCCTTCTTTGTCCTGTACTTTTCAGGATTCTTTATATAATCTTCCTCTGCTTCTTTAAGAGGTATCTCTGTATTATCATCAGTGAAAATACGCACATCAAGCGCAAGGCTCTGGAGCTCTTTTACAAGAACCTTAAATGACTCAGGTATACCCGGCTCCGGAACGTTCTCGCCCTTTACAATTGCCTCGTATGTCTTTACACGACCGATTGTATCGTCTGATTTGATTGTCAGTATTTCCTGGAGCGTATAAGCAGCACCATAAGCTTCCAATGCCCAAACCTCCATCTCACCGAAACGCTGTCCACCGAATTGAGCTTTACCACCCAAAGGCTGCTGCGTAACAAGTGAATAAGGACCGGTAGAACGTGCATGAATCTTATCGTCAACAAGATGATGGAGCTTGAGGTAATACATATAGCCAACCGTTACAGGGTTATCAAAAGGCTCACCCGTACGTCCGTCATAAAGTGTTGTTTTACCGTCAGGGCTCTTACCTGCCAACTTAAGCGTCTCTATAATATCATGCTCTGATGCACCGTCAAATACAGGTGTTGCTATCTTCCAGCCCAATGCTTTTGCCGCATAACCGAGATGCACCTCAAGTACCTGTCCGATGTTCATACGTGACGGAACGCCCAATGGGTTCAACACAATTTCCAACGGAGTACCGTCAGGAAGGAAAGGCATATCTTCTTCAGGAAGTATTCTTGAAATAACACCTTTGTTACCGTGACGACCGGCCATTTTATCACCAACAGAGAGTTTTCTCTTTTGAGCGATATAAACTCTTACCATACGGTTAACACCCGGTGAAAGCTCATCATCGTTTTCACGTGTAAACTCTTTAACGTCAACAACAATACCTGATTCTCCGTGAGGAACCTTCAAAGAAGTATCTCTAACGTCTCTTGACTTCTCACCGAAAATAGCACGGAGCAAACGTTCTTCTGCTGTAAGCTCTGTTTCTCCCTTAGGAGTAACTTTACCAACAAGAATATCGCCTGCGCGAACCTCTGAACCAACAATGATTACACCGTTAGGATCAAGCATCTTCAAAGCATCTTCACCAACGTGAGGAATTTCTGAAGTAATTTCCTCAGGTCCGAGCTTCGTATCTCTTGCTTCGCACTCATATTCCTCAATATGAATTGAAGTATATATATCCTCTTTTACGAGTTTTTCACTGATAAGAACAGCATCCTCGTAGTTATAACCTTCCCATGTCATGAAGCCTATCAAAGCATTGTGTCCCAAAGCAATCTCGCCCTTATCTGTAGAAGGACCGTCTGCGATAACGTCGCCTGCTTTGACTTCCTGACCGAATTTAACAACAGGCTTTTGGTTTATACATGTGCCCTGGTTAGAACGCATGTATTTGAGAAGTGAATATTTATCCTCTGTACCGTCTTCTCTCTTTATTACGATATATTTACCTGTAACGTCTTTTACAACACCATCGTATTTTGCAAGTACAACCGCTCCGGAGTCCTTAGCTGCTTTATACTCGATACCCGTCGCAACGATAGGTGCTTCTGAACACATAAGCGGCACTGCCTGACGTTGCATGTTTGAACCCATGAGCGCACGGCTGGCGTCATCGTTTTCAAGGAACGGAATCATTGCGGCAGCCACTGATACAACCTGCTTAGGCGAAACGTCCATGTAGTCAACGCGTTCACCCTCTATTTCAAGGAACTCATCGCGGTGACGGCATACAACCTTGCGGTTCATAAAGTGACCTTCTGCATCCAAAGGCTCATTAGCCTGTGCTACAATGTATTTATCCTCTTCATCAGCCATAAGATAATCAATCTTATCTGTTACAGTTTTTGTAACGGGGTCGTATTTTCTATACGGAGCTTCAATGAAACCGTACTCATTGATTCTCGCGTATGTACTCAGCGAGCCAATCAAACCGATGTTAGGACCTTCAGGCGTTTCGATAGGACACATACGGCCGTAGTGTGAGTAGTGAACGTCTCGAACATCAAACGTTGCTCTTTCTCTGTTAAGACCACCGGGTCCCAAAGCACTGAGCCTTCTCTTATTAGCAAGCTCTGCCAATGGGTTCGTCTGGTCCATGAACTGTGACAACTGGCTGGAACCGAAGAATTCTTTGATAGCAGCCGTTACAGGTCTTGTGTTGATAAGCGCCTGAGGCGTAACAACATCTTTCTCCTGCATAGCCATACGCTCACGCACAATTCTCTCCATTCTTGACAAACCGATACGAACCTGATTTTGGAGAAGCTCTCCTACAGAACGTATTCTTCTATTACCAAGGTGGTCAATATCGTCAGTGTGTCCAATGTCATACTGCAGATTCAATATATAATTAAATGACGAGAGTATATCATCAAATGTCAAATGCTTAGGCTGTAAATCGTTTACTCTTTCTTCAACCAGCTTTTTGAGAGTCTCCTCGTCGCCTTCAGCCGCTTCTAAAATTTCGCTGAGCACAGTGAAGTTTACTCGCTCTGTGATGCCGAATTCTTTAACGTCAAACGTAACAAACTTTGTAATATCAACCGTATTGTTACCAATTATTTTTACAGGTCTGTAAGGTGTATTTATGATAACAACATTTACACCGCTGTCCTGAATCTCGATTGCCTTCTCCTCTGTAACAACTTCACCTGCATTAGCAAGAACCTCTCCCGTAACTTGGTTAATAACGTCAGCCGCAAGAGTTTTTCCCGTAATCTGTGAGAAAAGAGAAAGTTTCTTATTGAATTTATATCTACCAACTTTAGCAAGGTCATATCTCTTTGCATCAAAGAACATACCATAAAGTAAAGATCTTGCATTTTCAACAAGTGCAGGCTCTCCGGGACGAAGCTTCTTGTAGATTTCAAGCAAAGCTTCCTCTGTGTTTGTTGTTGAATCTTTGAGGAAAGTATTCAAAAGACGCTCATCAACAATTACACTATCCAAACCTTCAGCGAACTCAGGTGCAAGCTCGTCTCTTGAAACTGCAAAAAGATTCTGGATAGCAGTATTGTCGCTATATCCAAATGCTCTGAAAAGAATTGTTGCAGGGATTTTCCTGTTTCTGTCAATTCTTACGTAAATAACATCGCTAAAATCAATCTCTGTTTCAAGCCATGCTCCTCTATTGGGGATAAGTGTTGAAGCAGTGATATGCTTACCTTTTGTTTTGTCATAATTCTTCTCGAAATATGCACCGGGTGAACGTACTAATTGGCTTACAATTACACGCTCTGCTCCGTTCATGATGAACGTACCGTTCTCTGTCATACGCGGGAGCTCACCAAAGTAGAGTACATCCTCTTTAATAAGGTTTGTCTCCTTATCAACAACGCGTACGCGAACCTTTAACGGAGATGCATACGTTGCATCTCTTTCTTTACACTCTTCGATTGAATAATTTGTTTTATCTTCGAGATAATAATCTACGAACTCCAACATCAAATTTCCCGAGTAATCGGTGATTGGGGAAATATCCTTAAAGACTTCTTTCAAACCATCGCTTAAAAAATGCTGATAAGAACTTTTTTGAACTGCGATAAGGTTCGGCATTTCAAGAATTTCCTGAATTCTCGAGTAGCTCTTTCTTTCACTCTGACCGTACATCACTGAATGCACCATAATTGATAATCACCTCATATTTTTTTCCAGTTGACAGTGCTGAAGGCATACACCTCAAACCCATTGCACACTGTACGAGTTTGTGTTATAATCCCGTTTGTAATGTTAACAAAAAATTCACATACACAATATGTTGTATATCAAATTTTTAGACAACAAGACATGGCTGTAGTCCTTTCGAGATTACAACGCAGTTTGTTACTTTATCATATTTCTGTCAATATGTCAATAGTAATTTAAGGATTTAGGAGTAAATTACCCAACTATAATTCGTATCTTTATGTGTTTTTACGAGCGTTTATAAAGATATCTATATCTTCCACGATATAAGCCCTTCCCGTAGTATGCAGAACATCAAAACAAGTACCGAGATAGTCTAAAACCCCATACTTTTTGAAAAG
>JAGAQK010000009.1 GCA_017622825.1 Clostridia bacterium
AAGTTTCTCAAGCGTAAGGCCGAGTTTTGCATAAAAAGTACTGTGCCTTGCCGCCCCCGAAAAGATACCGAAATCCTCCATTCTCGAATCGCCTATAAATATGGCATCGTTAAAATATGACATATCGACTGCCGGTTGCTTTTCATACACAGGCAAACCGTATGTATATTCGGGTCTCTGCGTTGGTTCGACCGAGGGCGTCACTACAGGCGTTTGCATCGTCGCGGACGAAACGCTGTTTGTCGGCATCGACCCCTGCGTTGGACTCGACGATGTATATATTATAACTTCATTTGTCTTCGAAATATTACCGCTGTCACCTTTTTCGCCGGAATCAATTTCATCATCAATCACGAGTACGAATAAAAAGATAGCTATAGCAAGCAACACGCATGTTACAATTGTTGATATTTTACTATTTTTATTTATATTTTCATCTTCTTTTTTATAATCCATTTACATGCCTCTTAATAAAAATATCCCCTATAGTATATAACCGTACAGTAAATATTGCAATGTCAAAAAATCACTTCTCGGCGTCTGCCTCAAGCTCTGCCACAATAATCCGCGCCTCTGTAAGAACCATATCCATAGCAACATCATGCTCTTTAACATTCTCAAGCTCGCAAACAATCTGGCTTTCTGTTGCTAATGCCACTTTATAGAAAGAATCTTTGCCATATTTCCCGAAGTACTTATCATAATACCCGCGTCCATGACCTTTGCGGTTGCAACTTTCATCAAATTTAACGCCCGGTACAGCCATAAGCTCCCCACCTTTTGGAACGTACTTTTCGCACTCATGCGAAGGTTCAAAAATGCCGAACTTGCCCGATTGGAGCTGATTTATGTCATCTAAAACATAAAACTCCATCATATCGCCATCAACGCGAGGCACTGCAAGAAGCTTGTCATCCTGCATTATTTTTTGTAAAAGCCACCATGTATCCGCTTCCTCTTTTGTGGACACATAACACATTACAACATCGGATTTATCATATTCAGGAAGCTTCACAAATTTGGCTTCTGCTGAAAATCTTTCTGAACTAATCAATCTTTTTCACCATTCCGTCAAATAATCCCCCTCTCGACCTTTATAACAATTAAACGCATTTTTGTCAAGTCAAAACACGAATAATATTGTCGAAAAGAATGTTCCCACAAGGCACACGATACTTTTCTTATCTTGCTTCTCTTTAAAGAAAAAGTACGCTGCTACAGCGGTAAAAACTATCGTTCCGCCCGTAACTATCGGATACTGCACGGTATTCGGAACCTTTTCGTTCGCCACAAGTTGCAGAAAACCTCCCAGTGCCGAAACTGCTGCGCAAACAGCACCAACGACCATCGGTTTTACTTTTATTGCAGTCTTTATGTCCGAGAGATTTGATTTGAGCGAATCTTTTTTTAAAAACAAAAGCCCAATAAGTATCAACGACATAAAGGCCATAATAACACTCTTTAAAATAGTAAAATCTGTCGCTGTCATCGCTTCTGCCTTAGGGTTGCTCTGTAGCGAGCAAAGAACGCCAACCGTTCCGTTTATAAAAAACATCGCAATGCATAATGCATAGAATTTCTTTTTGGTCGCCTCTGCCGTTTTCACGCCCCACACCTGATATACAAGGAAGAACGTGAGCAACATCAACCCTATGGTGTTCGTGATTTTCAATTTATTCGTGTTTGAGTCTGCAAAAAGTCCTTCCACAAACGGAACAATCATGCCGCCAAGCATCATAAACATGCTGTATATCGACACTTCTCCAAGACTCAAAATCTTGATACTTATAACGTTATACACAACCATCATGGCTGACACCACAACAGCAAGCACAAGCGAATATGCTGTGATTTTACCAAAAGTGAATCCATTATACACCCAGAACATAATCAAAGTGACAACTGATGATAATAATACAAAAAAGAGCGATGTTATAAGCGCTTGTTTTACACAGTTTTGATATAATTTTGTTGTTAAAAACTGTCCTGCAATGCAGAAAACAGCAAGTATTAACATCAGATACGAAAACCAATTTCCCATAATTTTTCCTCCTTCGAAATCATACAACTTTTTACATAAAAGTCAATCGATGGTATTGAAGAAAGCTTTTCGTTTTGTTATACTCTCACTTGCGGCGTGAAACCGTAAAGTTTTTTCGTGGAGGTTTTGCAAATGGCTGCAGAACGCATAATTAATATGCATACGCATATCTTCCCCGTTAAAATTGCCGAAAAAGCAGTTGACGCGATTGGCAATTTTTATGACATAAAAATGGAAATCAAAGGCACACCGGAATTTATTCTTGAAGATGGCAAAACTATCGGTGTCGAGAAATATCTCGTAAGTTCCACTGCCACGACAGCGCATCAAGTGCAGTCTATCAACAATTTTATTGCTGCTGAGCAAGCCGCGCATCCCGAGTTTATTGGCTATGGTTCAATTCATCCTGATTTTGAAGATATTCCCGGCGAGATTGAAAGAATTATTTCTTTAGGTCTTCACGGCATCAAGCTTCATCCGGATTTTCAGAAATTTCATATTGATGACGAAATTGCTTTCCCGATTTATGAAGCAGCACAAGGCCGTCTGCCCATACTTTTTCATACAGGCGACAACAGATACGATTTTTCAAAGCCAACAAGGCTGTATAATATCATAGAGAAGTTTCCAAAATTAGTTGCTACGGCAGCTCACTTAGGCGGCTACAGATGTTGGGAAGAAGCTCAAATTTATTTTGGTCACCCGCGCGTTTACATAGACACCAGTAGCTCGCTTATGTTCGTTTCGCCCGAAGATGCTACGAAAATCATACGCTCCCATGGAGTTGATCACGTATTTTTCGGCACAGACTCGCCTATGTGGCGACATAAAGACGAATTAGAGCGTTTCAACAAACTCGAAATCACTGACGAAGAACGCCAAATGATTCTGTCCGGCAACGCTCTAAAATTCTTTAACATTTCATAATACCATTATTTTCATTTCAAGAGTCTTTCCTCTTGAAGCATCTACACACTTAGTCCTGAAAGCATGTATCTCCTTGAAACCCATATTTTCATAGAGTTTACATGCTCTTTTATTATCAGCATCCACAGTCAGTCTTATGCCATCATCTTCAAATGTACTCTTTACAAAAGCAATAACACTGTTTACCAACTTTTCGCCTTTACCTTGTCCGCATAATTCCGGTCTCAGTCCAAACGCAATATCCGTATACGATTCATCGTCATATATTTTTCTTAATTTCTTATCCTGTATCTGCGCCGACCAGCCCATCGCTGCAAAACCAACTAATTTTTCTTCATCATATACCGCAAAATGTAATCCATTGAGCAATTCATCAACTTCATCCTCATTTTGCGCAAAACTATACATTTCATACGGCGCATCATATCGCCAACTTGCAATATCACGCGCCGCTTTTTCCGTCATTTCTGTTATTTGATACATTTCAAAAGCCTTCCAATTAAATCAAAGCTTCACTATAGCACAGTAAACGTTGAAATTTCTTCTTCTGCAAGTGCCTGCCTGACTACCCATATCAGTCAAAAGTGAAGAGTAAATGTTATCAACCGAACAATCCCCGTCTGTTTTTGTAACAATTCTCATAATTTCACTTTCACCGCCAAT
>JAGAQK010000082.1 GCA_017622825.1 Clostridia bacterium
TAGTTGTTTTGAAGAAACCTAAAAAAGGTGCGCCGACAGAGCCTTCTGTAAATAAAGACGGAGAAGCAGAAGCGGATGAGTCTAAGATTGCAGAGGTTTCAACAGAAGAAACAACCGAAGAAACAACCGAGAAAACGCCATAATATTTTGAATTACAATTTGCGGAGCGTTGCAAAAATGCGATGCTCCGTTTTTTTATAAATAAATTGCACAGCTAATTAATTTGTGATAGAATAGAAGGGTATTTTAATCGGGAGGCTTGTAATAATGACTGACTTTCTTAAGAAGTTAATTGTTTCAAATAAATATTCGTTACTTGTTATTTTAATACTTTCTTTATGGCTTAGATTGGCGAGAGATTTCAGCATTATTCTCTCGTACATAGTATTGTTGGTGCTTTACGTTGCTATCGGTATAGGCGTTAGCTATGTTCTTGATTTGATTGAAGTCAAGAAGAAAAATGCAGATAAAGATTTCGACGAGAATAAAGAATATAAGTCAGTAAGCAGGATTGGAACACGAAGCGTTCCGTCTAATCATGAGGAAATAAGCCGTCATGCGAGAGGAATGAATGTGCAGGGTAGTGCGCAGCAAAAGCCGACTGCAAAAGTGACGTCTGCGTACGTCAAGAGTGCCGGCAGTATGCCAAGCAGTATGTCGAGAAGATTAGAAAAAACTGCGGCTACTTTTAACTCTATGAAAAATGATTCGGATAAGTTTGCTGAGGAGGAAAGAAAGTATTCAAGTCTTTACTCAAAAACGCAGAAGAGCCTTTTTGATAATCCGGAGGAGCTTTACACAAATAAGAAGAATAAAAAAGAACCTGTGGCTGAGGAAAAAGCTGTTAAAGTAGTTGAAGTTAAAAAAGTAAATGAGTTTGAAATTGATGAATATTCCGCGACTTCTGAGGAAGAAGTAAAGGAACTTGTAAAGGAAATGGATGAAAGGATAAGTGAGGCCGCGCCGCCAAAGCGTCATAGAATTCCGCCGAGAAAAGAGATTTCTTTTGAGCCTGAGTCACGAAGTGTTCGCGATAGACAAGCTTCTCCGTACATGAGAACTACGTCACAGACGGCAGGGGCTTCTGCTCAACCGGTAAGACCGGCAACGCAAACTCCGATAGCAACAGAACAAACAACGAGGCCAACAGCACCGAATGTTAGACCTACTGTTCAGCCGGAGAAGAAAAAAGAAAATGTTTCACAAAGGAAAACTCACGTTGTACGAGATGATGGCATTGATAAAGTAAGTGCTGATATGGATAAGCTTGATAAGCTTTTTAATAAATCACGCGATAGAGAAGATAAAAGTGACAGTGCGCCGAAAACAGGATTCTTTTCGGGGTTAAAAAAAAAAGAAAGCAAAGAAGAAATAATAAATGACAAGAGAAGGACGACAACAAGCGTTCCGCCCGTGCCTGCAAAGAAAAGTGTGCGCTACGTTAAGCCGCCTGTTGATTTGCTGAGGGCTGCACCTGCTAAAAACCCGGATGTTTATGCACGAGCTGAAAATGAGCAGAACGTTAGGTCTAAGAAGCTTATAGATACTTTGGCGAGCTTTGGCGTTGGCGCAAAGATTACGGGAGTCCTCAGAGGACCTGCCGTTACGAGATACGAGCTGCAACCCAATCCGGGAGTAAAGGTAAGTAAAATAGTATCGCTTTCTGATGATATTGCCCTGAATCTTGCTGCTACCGGTGTGCGTATTGAGGCGCCTATACCCGGTAAAGAGGCAGTGGGAATAGAAGTGCCCAATAAAGAAATCGAAGTTGTTTATCTTCATGACGTTATTGCATCAAGAGAATATAAAGAGTCTCAGTCAAAACTTACGTTTGCAATTGGTAAGGATATAGCAGGTAAAAATATTGTTTCGGATATTGCGAAAATGCCGCATCTTCTTATTGCGGGAGCAACAGGTTCCGGTAAAAGTGTTTGTATAAATACTATCATTGCAAGTATATTGTATAAGTCCGGTCCTGATGATGTAAAAATGATTATGATTGACCCTAAGATTGTAGAATTGGGTATATATAACGGCATACCGCACCTTTTCGTACCAGTAGTTACAAACCCAAAGAAAGCGGCGGGTGCGTTGGCATGGGCCGTTGCTGAAATGGAAAGACGATATGCGGCTTTTTCTGAGCATAATGTTCGTGATTTGAAATCATATAATGAACAGGTGCGAACCGGGGCGTTCATGGGTGAAAAAATGCCTCAGGTTGTCATTATTATTGACGAGCTTGCGGATTTGATGATGGTGGCGGCAAAGGAAATAGAGGAATCGATTATACGTCTGGCGCAAAAAGCGCGTGCTGCGGGAATACATCTTATCATAGCAACGCAAAGACCCTCTGTTGACGTAATAACGGGTCTTATAAAAGCTAATATACCGTCTCGAATTGCTTTCGCGGTTACTTCTCAGGTGGATTCGAGGACAATACTTGACGGCGGCGGGGCTGAAAAACTTTTAGGAAGAGGAGATATGCTTTTCCATCCTATTGGTATGTCAAAGCCTTTGAGAGTACAAGGTGCTTTTGTTTCTGATGGTGAAATTGAGGCTCTCGTGGAGAATATAAAGAGTACGTGCGGCAAAGTTGAATACAGTCAAGAGATTGCGGCATCTATTGAAATTGAGGCTGCCGGTAAAAAGGGTAACGGTGTCGGAGCTTCCTCCGGAGGCACTGACGGCGGCATTGAGGACGAGGATTCTGACGAGTCGCTTATTCGTGAGGCTGCAGAGCTTGCTTTTGAGTTCAATCAGATTTCAACCTCCTTTTTACAAAGAAAATTGAGACTTGGTTATTCGCGCGCATCTCGAATTGTAGATGCATTAGAGGAGCGCGGCGTTGTTTCCGCAGCAGATGGCAGTAAACCGAGAAAAGTAATTATCTCAAAAGAAGAATGGGAAGCATCGCTGAATTAAAAATAGCTGGAGTGGAGAATTAAGTGATGAAAATCTATGATATTTCTCAAGAGGTTTTCAGTTGTCAGGTGTATCCGGATGACCCGATGCCAGAGAAAAAAGTAATTAAATCAATGGAAAATGGCGAAATGTATAACTTGTCAGCATTTAATATGTGTGCACACAACGGTACTCATATAGATGCGCCGTTTCATTTTATTAAAGACGGGAAAACTGTAAATGAAATATGCTTGGAGTCATTTGTGGGAATGGCTTATGTGGCAGAGCATCATGGTGTTGTTACCGGAAAAGATGCTGCTGATATTGTAAAAAAGGCAAAAAAACAGGATCCCGAATCAGCAAAGAGGCTTTTGCTTAAAGGAGATGTCGAAGTATCATTAGAGGCTGCAAAGGTATTTGCTTCTTCGGATATTTTACTTCTGGGAAATGAACCACAGACAATCGGACCTCAAAATGCACCGATGAAAGTACATCTTGTGCTTTTGGGTTCAAATGTCATATTGCTTGAAGGTATTCGTTTGTCTGACGTATCTGAAGGAGTTTATTTTTTAAATGCCGCACCGCTGAATTTATCCGGTGCTGACGGTTCGCCATGCAGAGCGGTATTGATAGCTTTAAATAATTAAAAGCAGATGGCTTATAACCATCTGCTTAACTTTTTTCAATAAAACACCTTTTTGTCGTTTCTTAAGCGTTTGACGATTTCAAGTGCTTCGCCAAATCTTTGGAAGTGTACAACTTCGCGTTCTCTGAGGAAACGAAGAGGCTCAAGTACGTCGGGGTCATCAGCCATGTTGATGAGGTACTCGTACGTTTGTTTTGCTTTTTGCTCAGCCGCCAGGTTTTCGATAAGGTCAGTTACCGGGTCGCCTTTTGACTGAATATACGCTGCGGTGAACGGAACGCCCGCGGCATTTTGAGGGTAGACGCCAAGGCCGTGTTCAACATAGTCAGTGTCAAAGCCGTACTTTTTGAGCATTTCGCAGTCGGCACCTTGCAAAAGCTGGTGGCACATGGTGCCAATCATTTCCAAGTGAGCAAGTTCTTCTGAACCGATGTCGTTGACAGTAGCGCGCGTTTCGTTTGTAGGCATTGAAAAACGCTGACTAAGGTATCGAAGGGAAGCAGCCAACTCACCGTCTGCGCCGCCGTATTGTGTGATAATTAGTTTAGCCATTCTTGGGTCAGGCTTTTTAATGTTAACAGGAAATTGAAGTTTTTTGTCATATAACCACATAAAAAATACCTCCGTTAAAAATTTAAATTAATGCCTGTTCCAGGGCCACGGACTTTCAACCCAGTCCCAAGAACCCTCAGAGCCTGAATACATTTCGGCAATTAAGGGACCGTACAGGGATTGATACGTGTCAAAAAGAACTTTGCGTTTTTCAACAATTGAATTAAAAAGCTCGATTGACTTAACGCAATCAGGGTGAGTGTTAAGATAAAGCTTTAAGTCCGCAAGAGCAAAATCAAGAGCCATAATTTCATGTTTTAATTTATCTTTATCCACAATCGCAGACCTCCTTTGCTTTACAGTTTTGTACAGCGCATACATAGGGCTGGTCTAAATCAGCAAACACCGTACCTCTTGAGAGACCCTCACAGGCAGAGTACAGTTTGCCAACGGGAGATTGATACGGAACGCTTACCATTGCATAAGATTTATTTTCAGCTTGCGCATAGTTTTTTAAAATGGACGGATCATCTAAAGGAACCGTCACGAAAGGAGAAGAGCATAAGTCTTTCATATTAGAAACCTCCATTAAATAAAATTCCTTTCGATTTATATTATGAAAAAACATAAATAAACGTTACGAAGATTATTTCCCGGGAAATAATATCAACGTTGACGAAGAAAAAAGAAATAGGTAGAATCGTGTCTGTAACAATAAAGGAAGGGGGTGAAAAAATGGAGCAGAACTCTAACAAAAATTCTGATGTTTCCCGTGAAATTATAACCCGCTACGGTACCATCAGAAGGCCGAATACTTCCAATATAGAGATTAACGTGATCTCGTGGAATAAAGGCAAAAGAAAGCTTGACATAAGACCGTGGTCGAAGGATGGAGTAATAGCGATGAAAGGCATAACACTCAGCAGAGAGGGCGTTATTGCTTTGAAAAAAATATTGAACTCTGTAGATATTTCGCTTATAGATTCCGAATCGAAAGGTGCGGATAGAAGAGTAGAGCCAAACCCGCCGCCACCGGTAGAACCTGCAAACTGTTTTAACCACGCGCAGGAAGCAGAACAGCTCGAAATTTATGATGAGGAGTGTGAGATTTCCGTATCCGGAGAGGAAGAAGAACTTCCCATAATGACAGACGAAAAGTATTATGAAGAAGATGCGAACATAATGCAAGAGTGTGCAACTCAGGCAGAGTCAGCGGAGCAGACAGATGCTCCTGAATCAGTAGCATCATAAGTAATAATTGACAAACGACCGTAACGATTCGCCGGCGCATAGAAATATTTGCCGGCGTAATTTATTTACATTGATTTTTTTGTTGGTTTTTAGTAGAATAATAAGGATAAAATATGATTAACGGAGGATGTATATATGTTTGATTATAAAGGACCTATAGTTACGATAATTATGGACGGTATTGGTTTGAGAGACAGTGAAGAGGGTAACGCAGTAAAGCTGTCATATACGCCTGTCCTCGATAAGTTGTTTGAAGAGTATCAGTACACTTCTTTGAAGGCACACGGTACTGCAGTAGGACTGCCTTCTGACGACGATATGGGTAACTCAGAGGTTGGACACAATGCAATCGGAGCCGGCGCAGTTTACAGCCAGGGAGCAAAGCTTGTAAATGAGTCAATAGAATCCGGTGAAATGTATAAAGCAAAAGGTTGGACAGAGATAATCGCAAATGCAAAGAGCAATAAATCAACTCTTCATTTTATTGGTCTTTTCTCTGACGGTAACGTTCATTCACATATTGACCACCTCAAAGCAATGATAAAACAAGCAAAAAATGAAGGCATTAATAAAGTAAGAGTTCACATTCTTCTTGATGGCAGAGACGTTGGGGAAACGTCAGCGTTGGATTATGTAGTGCCTTTTGAGGAATATATTGCAGCACTTTGTGACGGTAATTTTGACGTTAAGATAGCAAGCGGCGGCGGCAGAATGAATATTACGATGGACAGATATGAGGCAGACTGGTCTATGGTTGAGCGTGGATGGAGTACTCACGTTATGGGTGAGGGACGTCAGTTTGAGTCAGCTCAAAAAGCAATTGAGACATACAGAGCAGAGATGGGTGTTATTGACCAGGATTTGCCCGCTTTCGTAATAGCAGACGATAACGGACCTATAGGAAAAATCGTTGATGGAGATTCTGTAATATTCTTTAATTTCAGAGGCGACAGAGCGTTGGAAATAAGCAGAGCTTTTGAGGATGCTTCGTTAAATACTTTTAACAGAGTATTTATGCCGAAAGTTTGCTATGCGGGAATGCTTCAGTATGATGGAGACCTTAATATACCGTCAAGATTTCTTGTAGAGCCTCCGGCAATTCAAAATACAATGGGAGAGCTTCTTGCAAATAAGGGTATCGCACAGTTGGCTGTAGCGGAGACACAGAA
>JAGAQK010000083.1 GCA_017622825.1 Clostridia bacterium
CTGCTTCAAACTTCTTAGCTGTACAGGGCATTACCGATACTACGTAAATCTTCGCGGGGTCAATACCTTCCTGCTTAGCATAATAAGTTTTCATAACAGCACCGAACATCTCGTGAGGAGACTTACAAGATGAAAGGTTATCAAGGAAATCAGGGAAATTGTGCTCACAGAACTTAATCCAACCGGGGCTGCAAGATGTAATCAAAGGCAACTTGCCGCCATTTTTAATTCTGTTAAGAAGCTCAGTACCCTCTTCCATGATAGTAAGGTCAGCTGCAGTATTTGTATCAAATATTTTGTCAACGCCCAAACGACGAATAGCTGTAACCATCTTGCCTGTAGGACGTGAGCCGATAGGCATACCAAAAGCTTCTCCGATAGAGAAACGAACAGCAGGAGCTGTCTGGAAAATAACGTACTTGTCAGGATCTGCGATAGCCTTCCAAACGTCATTAATCTCACTCTTCTCAGTCAAAGCGCCTGTAGGACAAACAGCAATACACTGACCGCAGTTAACACAAGGAGTCTCAGACAACGGCTTTTCGAAAGCACAGCCAACAACAGTCTTAAATCCACGCTCCATTGTATCTATAACGCCAACTGTCTGGACATTCTTACAAACGCTGACACAACGACGGCAAAGAATACATTTGTCGGGATTTCTAACGATAGAAGCAGACATATCATCGATATGATGGTAAGGCTTCTCACCAATCTCTTGGAATCTGATATCAGTAACGTTCAAGTCCTTAGCCAAAGACTGGAGCTCGCAGTTCTCAGAACGAGAACATGTAAGACACTGTCTGTCATGGTTTGAAAGAATAAGCTCAAGAGTAACTTTTCTTGCTTTTCTGACTTTCTCAGAATTAGTGAGAATATCAAGACCCTCAGCAACAGGATAAACACATGCTGCCTGGAGAGCTCTGGCACCTTTAATCTCAACAACGCACATACGGCATGCACCGATTTCATTGATGCCTTTTAAATAACAAAGTGTAGGAATTTTAATATTAGCCATTCTTGCAGCTTCAAGAATGGTGGTACCCTCGGGAACCTGCATTGAAACGCCGTCTATTTTAATATTAACCATATCTGTAATCCTCCGTTTCTTATTCCTTAATAATTGCGCCGAACTTACATGACTCCATACAAGCACCGCACTTCAAGCACTTAGAGTTGTCAATAACGAAAGGAGATTTAATCTCGCCGTGGATACAGCCTGCAGGACACTTTCTTGCGCAAAGGCTGCAGCCTTTACATTTCTCAGCAACAATCTTGTATTGGAGCAAGTCTTTACATACGCCTGCAGGACATTTCTTGTCTACAACGTGCGCAATATACTCATCCTTAAAGTAACGCAATGTACTAAGTACAGGGTTAGGAGCTGTCTGACCAAGACCGCAAAGAGCAGAAGTCTTGATTGCCTCAGCAAGCTCATAAAGGTCATCAATATCTTTGAGTTCGCCTTTACCCTTTGTAATTTTATCGAGAATATCATACATTCTCTTTGTACCTATACGGCAAGGAGGACATTTTCCGCAAGATTCCTCTACTGTGAATGCAAGGAAAAACTTAGCGATGTCAACCATACACGTATCTTCATCCATAACGATAAGTCCGCCCGAACCCATCATTGAACCGATTTCGATAAGAGTATCGTATTCAATAGGAGTATCTATAAGGCTTGCAGGGATACATCCGCCTGAAGGACCACCCGTTTGAGCAGCTTTAAATTTCTTACCGTTCGGGATACCGCCGCCAATATCATAAATGATGTCACGAAGAGGAGTTCCCATAGGAATCTCAACGAGACCTGTATTTTTAATTTTACCGCCAACAGCGAAAACTTTCGTACCGTGGCTTCTCTCAGAACCGATGCCCTTGAACCAGTCAGCACCGTTAATAAGTATCTGCGGTACGTTAGCATATGTCTCAACGTTGTTAAGAATTGTAGGCTTCTGGAAAAGACCCTTAACAGCCGGGAACGGCGGACGCGGTCTAGGCTCGCCACGGTGTCCCTCTATACTTGTCATGAGGGCAGTTTCCTCACCGCATACGAAAGCACCGGCACCAAGGCGAAGCTCGATGTCAAATGAGAAATCTGTACCGAAAATATTTTTACCTAAAAGGCCGTATTCTTTAGCTTGGTTAATGGCAATCTGCAAACGCTCAACAGCGATGGGGTACTCAGCTCTTACGTAGATATAACCTTGGTCAGAACCGATAGCGTATCCGGCAATAGCCATAGCCTCAAGTACAACGTGAGGGTCGCCCTCAAGAATACTTCTGTCCATGAACGCACCCGGGTCACCCTCGTCAGCGTTACAGCAAACGTACTTCTTGTCCGAAACGCTCTTGCGGGCAAAATCCCACTTTCTTCCTGTGGGGAAGCCTGCGCCGCCACGGCCTCTCAAGCCGGAGTCGAGCATTACAGCGATAACTTCCTCAGGAGTCATCTCAGTAACGGCCTTACCCAAAGCAGCATATCCGTCATAAGCTATATATTCATCAATGTTCTCAGGATTTATACGTCCGCAGTTACGAAGAGCAACACGCATCTGCTTCTTAAAGAAGTCACTTTCCTGAGCATCAGTTTTCTCAATAACCTCAGCAGGCTTTTCAAGAAGACGGTTAACTATTCTACCTTTTACCAAATGCTCAAGAACGATTTCCTGTACGTCCTCTTTGGTAACGCGGCAATACATAGCGCCCTCAGGATAAACAACTACGATAGGACCCTCAGCACAAAGACCGAAACATCCCGTTTTTACAATTTTAACTTCATTTTCAATGCCGGCATCTTTAAGGCGCTGTTCAAACTCGTCAAACAGAACAGAAGATCCCGAAGAAGTACAACCTGTTCCTGCACACACCAAAACGTGTGATCTGTAATATTGCATAAATTATATCCTCCTTCTCGCCGGTAATATTAATCCTGAACAGCACCGATAGTGTATTCGGTCACAACATTACCGTTAACAATGTGCTCAGTTACAACGCGAATTGCTTTGTCTGGATCCATTTTCACATAAGTTACCTTGTTTCCATCTTTGTCGATTACTTCAACAATAGGCTCAAGTCTGCACATACCGATACATCCTGTCATAGCAACAGTAGCATGTGTTATATTTCTCTTTTGAATCTCGTCCATAAACGCATTCATAACAGGTCTTGCACCTGCAGCGATACCGCAAGTAGCCATACCAACAACGATACGGATACCGTTTTGTGCGTTTCTCATAGCGAGATCATTTTGTGTTTTTTCTTTAATTGCTTTTAATTCAGCCAATGATTTCATTCAGAACACCTCCGAAAATAATTTGAACGTTTTCATTTACAAACTCTTTTATCCACTGCAATATTTCATATTCTGTTATTGGCACGTCCCCTATTTCTTCTTTTATAGCGTTGGTGTCAAATTCAAATACATCCTTTACCGACTCAAGCGTCATCACAAACCTGGTATCAGGCGCAGCAGATATAAGGAATACCATTGTCTCTCCCAGGTCACCTAAAGGAAGTCTGTCGATATTCTCCACTTCCAGCGAACCAATGAGCTCAGTGCCCACATCAACTACCGAAAGTATCTGAAATTCTCCTCCTGCCTGCTCACAAGCCAGCTTAAAAAACGGAATTCCCATTCCTACCTTTCTGGTTTTCCTGCTTGTAGTAAACGGGTCCGTTACAGAAGCAAGAAACTCAGCCGTCATGCCGCATCCGTTGTCCTTAATAGACAAAGTGAGATATTTATTCTCCTTGTCGCACCGCAAAGCTATCTCGATGCAATCCGCACCGGCCGTGACGGAATTCTGTGCTAAATCAAGAATGTGTAATGATATATCGCGTAACATGGATTATTAATATTTAGCCAATATCCCGGGGACATCCTCAGGAACCAAACGGCCGTATACATCACTGTTTATAGTAAGTACCGGCGCAAGTCCGCAAGCACCTATGCAACGACATGCATCAAGAGAAAACTTACCATCAGCAGTACAGTCGCCAACTTCAATATTAAGTTGCTCTTTAAATTTATCAAGAACAAGGTCGGCACCTTTTACATAGCAAGCTGTACCGAGACAGATTGAAATCTTGTATTCACCCTTCGGCTTCAAAGAAAACTGAGCGTAAAAAGTTACAACTCCGTAAACCTCAGCCAACGGTATATTCATACCTTCGGCTATAACCTTTTGTACTTCTATAGGCAAATAGCCGTAAATGAGCTGTGCTTCATGAAGTACTTGAATAAGTGCGCCTTGCTTGCCTTTGTTCTCAGCAATAATGGCCTGCAACTTTGCGAGCTTCTCGTCGTTGCAGCATTCACAATTGTTACCCATATAACCAAACCACCACTTTATAATGATATATATTTATTATTTTAAAATACATACCTATTTATCGTCTAATTATATAATACTTCCCTTTAAATATCAACCGAAAAATTCTATACAATTCTGTTGTTTTTCAACGCGTCGATTACCCCTTTTGCACTCAATTCCTCGACAAGCAGCTCTGCCCCGCCTGCCTCTTGTATTTTATCAATATAATGTGCATCTGACGATGGTAATAGCTTGTAATTTACAAGTTCAGGGTAATTTTCCAATAATTCCCCACGGTCGCACTCGCACGATATTTCGACGAAACCATTTCCGTAGCCGTAAGGTAGTGCGCCAAGCGTTGTGAGTACACTGTATGAGTCTCTGTCCACGTGTGCCGGGAACGCGATGCCGCCAAGACCGTCAACTATGCCGAAAACATCGTCAATAGCTATACCCGACGGTGCCAACAACATTCTGTCATGCTGTCCGCACTCCTCGTCTTCTTCGTTGTAAATGAGCTGCTGTCCGAATATTTCAGGCCTGTTTGAAGGCACGCTGCCGCCGTAAGAATCAATTACAACTTGTTGAAAAGTGCTTAATTTTTCTGCATCGGGAAATAGGCAGACAACGTGAATTTCTTCTGCCGTTTCGAGCTCCATGCCTGGTACTACAACAACGTCATACTCTTGACCCATTCTGAGAGCTGACGGTATATTTTGCATGGCATTATGGTCCGTGAGCGCAATCGCATCCAGACCATTTATTTTTGCCATTCCCACTAAGTTGCCGGGCGTCATCATCACGTCGCCGCATGGCGAAAGTACAGAATGTATATGTAAATCAACCGAGATTTTTTGATAGCTCATGAGCCTTAATTATAAGCTCCGCTGCCTGCATAGGTGTCGAAAGCAGCGTCACTTCCCTTTCCTCTGCTTTTTCTTTTAATGAATCGGGTATTTCTATATCCTCCGGGATTACAATGCAGGCTACATCTACCAAGGATGCTACTGCGAGTATATTGATGTTGTTCATTACAGTTACCCACAAATCGCCTTCATTGGCATGTGATATTGCCCAACTCAGCAAATCGCATGCGTAATACCCTTTTATTTCTCTATCGGTGCTTCCCGTTATCAGTTTGAGCTTGCACTCATCCATAATGTCACTTATTTTCATTTTCTGCCTCCGCTGCATTTCTTTCAATTACATCATCAAGTCCGCTGTTAACCATCATCATTTCGTTGGCAAGCATACGGATTTTGCGCCTCAGAATAAATATACAGTCTGTTGTCTTCGCCTTACCTCTTACAACGTCTTCTGCTAAACATCTGCAGCTTGGCGAGCCGCATGCACCGCAATCGAGCGCAGGCAGTTGCGCATAAATCTCGTTTATCTGGTTCAACTTTTCCATTGCCTTGAACATATCCGGGTCGAGCTTTTCTATCTCGCATGGTTCTATCATCTTTTCCCACGCAGTATTTTCCAACTCCTCAGGCTCTATTTCTTTGTACGGAATGGGTTCGTCTTCCAACTGCTGTCTGCTTCTGTTTTTGGCTACGTACATATTTTCTACAGTCAGCGGTCCGCCCGTGCAGCCGCCGGTACATGCCGAAGCTTCTATAAATTCAATATTTTTAATCCTGTCATCTTCTAAGTCTTCCATTATATTAACAACGTTTTTTATACCGTCAACGTACAGGACACGTTTAGAGTCTATAGAGAGTGCTTCGCCTCCCGTAGAAGCCCATCTTACACCGTATTTTCCTGCTTGCAGCATTATTTTATCTACTTCGCTGTTTTTCATTTTCGATAAGAGCTTTAATATTTTCGGATAAACCTCTTTTATCGGGATGACACAATCCACACCTGACTTTTCTACCTCAAGCGGTGCTTTTACGCTCGTCATTTTGGCAGCACAGGGCGATATGAAGAACACTCCCACGTCTTTCGGCTCTACGCCTTTCATTTTGCAGAATTCACGTCTTGAATTTTGGGCCGCTATTTCCATAGGAGATTTTATAGGTAATAAATTAGGTATGAGGTTAGGATATCTCAACTGTATAAGCCTTACTACCGCAGGACACGCCGTTGAAATAAGCGGCCACTTTTCGGTATGCTCGTGCAAGTATTTATTGCTTTCTATGGTGGAAATTTCCGCTCCCCTTGCTACTTCGTATACATAATCAAACCCTAACTCCATGAGTGCGGCTATAATGTGTTTTCGTGAATATGTATTGAGGTCAAACTGCATATAGAGCGACGGCGCCGGCAGTGCTATCTTGTATTTATACTCTGACAGCATATCCCAAGAGTCCGTAATGGCAACTTTTGCCTTATACGGGCATATTTTTATACATTCTCCGCAGTCTATACACTTGCTGTCCAATATTTTTGCTTTGCCTCGCTGGACTCTGATTGCCTCCATTGGGCACTTTTTTATACAGTTTGTGCAGCCTTTGCACAGTTTCTCGTCCAGCATTACGGAATGGCGATATCCTTCTGACATACGCAGCACCTCATTTTGTAATTTTGCTTTTAATTTTCTTTTATCAAGTGATATTGACTATTAACGTAACCGTTGTGCCTTCGCCTACCTTGCTCTCTACGTGCATATCGTCCGTATACCTTTGCATGTTAGGAAGTCCCATACCTGCACCAAAGCCCAATTCTCTTACTGTTTCGGAGGCTGTGGACCAGCCTGCTGTCATAGCTTTTTGCATATCAGGTATTCCGGGGCCATGGTCCGATATTTTAACAATGACCTTTTCGGGCGTTATTTCCACATCGGCAGCTCCTCCGCCCGCGTGGATTATGGCATTAATCTCCGCTTCATACATGGCGATAGCTACCCTTTTCACCACAGCAGGATTCACTCCCAATTTATTAAGAGTTCTCTTAACTCCGCTGGAAGCTTCGCCCGCTGTTGAAAAGTCTACGGCATCAATATCATAATGTAAAGTTATTGTCTGACCGCTCAATCCCAGACACCCTTTCCTACTATACCGGCGTCATAAAGTTTGCCGCACGTTATAAATAAAGGATTCTTTGTTGTGAGCACTGTTATTCCCATTTCCTTTGCAAGCTCTACTATGTTGTCTCCCGGCACTTTACCGCGTACGAAACATATTACTTTTATGTCCATCATTTCGCACGTGCGCACTACCTGAGGATTAACAAGTCCTGTACAAAGTATAACGCTTTCTTTTACAAAAGCCATAACGTCGCTCATAAGATCTGCTCCGCATCCCGAATAAATCTCGAGATCCATGTTTTCTTCTCCTACGAGAACCTGAGCATCCAAGATATCTACGATTTCTCTTACTTTAAGCATCAGACATCAAACCTCTTTCTTAAATTATCAAGTCGTTCTGTTACGTTATCAAACATCTGCTGATATTTTACCAGCTTTTCTTTTTCTTCGTCAACTACCTTTTGCGGTGCTTTTGATATAAACTTCTCGTTATTGAGTTTGCCGTTTACTCTGTCAAGCTCTTTTTGAAGATTCTCTTTTTCCTTTATGAGTCTGTCGATTTCTTTGTCAAAATCTATCAGTTCATCAAGCGGAATGTATATTTCTGCACCATCAACTACACTTGCGGCTGCATCCTCGGGTATTCCGTCTTTGCTTGCTTGTACTGCAATGCTTGAAGCTTTGTTTGCTAAGATGGCATCAGCTTCAAG
>JAGAQK010000084.1 GCA_017622825.1 Clostridia bacterium
CGAGAAATGGCAATTAAAGAAGGTAAAGACCCTCAAAAGAGCACTTTGCGTATTATAAAGACGATAAAAGACGAACTTTACCATAAAGATGCCCACGGAGGCTTCTGGAGAGCATACGATTTTATTGAAGGCTGTGTGACTCATGACAAAGTCAGCAAGCCTGAAGATTTTTATAAAGCTGGTGTTGCATTGGGTGATTTTCAAAAAACGCTTCAGGATTATCCTTCGCATGAGCTTGTTGAGACGATTAAAAATTTCCATAATACACCAAGCCGTTATAATGACTTATTAAAGGCTATAGAAGAAAATTGCGTAGGGCGAAAGGATTCCGTAGCGAAAGAAATCGAATTTTTTAAGGAGCGCGCTGATTTTTACAGCATCGTAACGAACGGCATTGCTAATGGAAGTATTCCGCTTAGAGTAACGCACAACGACACAAAGTTCAACAACGTGATGCTTGATGAAAAAACGGGTGATGTGGCGTGTTTTATTGACCTCGATACTGTTATGCCGGGCTCTGCACTGTATGATTTTGGCGATAGCATTCGCTCGGGAACAAATACGGCGGTAGAGGACGAAAAAGACGTAAACAAGATTAATTTCGACATTAAACTATTTGAAGTTTACGCGAAAGGATACTTGAGTCGTATGCGTGACAGTCTTACTGCGACGGAAATCCGCTTGTTGCCGGAGTCAGCTATTTTGCTTACTCTTGAGTGCGGTATGCGTTTTCTTACAGATTATCTTAAAGGAGATGTTTATTTTAGCACAAGCCGTGAAGGACAGAACCTTGACAGGGCAAGGGGGCAAATAAAGCTCGCCTCCGAAATGGAAAAAAATATAGAGATAATGCGTAGTATTATACGCTGATCATTATATATCAAGGCCGAATTTTTCTTTTAAAATATCAAGTACGTCCGTTGCTATCTCATCTATGGGGCGCATTTCTTCGCTGTCGTTGGCGCAGTTTAAAACTACACTGCCGGGGTAGAGCTTTGCGCAGGTGAGGTAGCAATTTCTGACGTTTTCAAGGAATGCCACGTCTTTCTCGTAAACGTCTGCTTCGTCTCCTACGTAGCCGCGGAAACCTTTTTTTGCCACGTTTTTGCGAGAAAGTGATGTTGGAATATCAAAAATAAAGAATATATCAGGCTTTGGAATGTTGAATGTCTCAAATTCCAATTCGTAAATCCATTTTGCAAGTGCCTCGGGATCGTTGCTTCTTGTTCCCTGATATGCGGCGTTTGCCATTGTGGAGCGGTTCATAAGAACTATCTCATATTGTGTGTCATCAAATGTTTTAAATGCATTGTATCTGTCTGCAGCATACCAAAGTGACATTGATTTTGGGTCTAAATCAGCTGCTGTAACTTTGTCTTTGCCGGAAAGTAAGCGACCGATTTCCGTACCAAAAAAAGAGTCGTAGTCGGGGAAGTCCAACACGCCCACGGCTATGCCTTTATTTATGAGTGTTTCTTTCAATGTCTTGAACTGCACGCTTTTGCCGCTGCCGTCAATGCCTTCAAATGCTATGTAGATAGTTTTCTTTTCCATTTCCTCTTTGTTCTCCCGGATTTTTATGTATTATTGCTCAATTTCAATGCGTTGCCACGCGAGTCGATTGTATAAATAGGCACGTCTTTGTCAAATGTCTGCAAGTGTTCTATAAACAAGTTTTTTTTCATATTTCCCGGCACACCGGTAACCATTGCTATGGGCATCACGTCGCGCACTGTTTTTACTGCTGCTTCGAAAGTGTTGTCGGAATATATAACAGTTAGCTCTGCGTTTACGCTTCGTGAAGCTTTGTGCAGGGCATCCAGATCACTGAATGTTGCCTCCCAGTTGTCTCTGATTTTACTCTGAATACTGGCAACCATGAGCTCCGATTCCAGC
>JAGAQK010000010.1 GCA_017622825.1 Clostridia bacterium
ATGCAATGCAGGTTATATATCAAGAGTTTTACCTCGCGCATCCCGAGTACTCACATTTGTGGTTTAATTGGTGGACAGACACAACCGGAAACAATGCAAAACCTATGATTGTCGGTAAATCATCATCTGCCAGCACTGAGGTAAAGAATTTCTTCAGAATTAAAGAAAGTCAGTGGCCGAACGTATCCACAAAAAGCAATGACGGTTTCCCGTGGATGGAGTTTAATTACCGCCTTTTAAAGAGCAGTGCTGTTTACACTTCAGACATTGACGGCAAATCCGTAATGAATGTATCAATTGCACAACACAATGATACGTGCGAAATGAGTGCGGGTGCATGGTACGGCAGTCAAGACAGAGTGAGAAGTTATAACACTACGCATAAATGGACGTACAGAAATAAAAATTATACAACAGGAATACCTGCTGTAAATTATGGATTTAACTTTATTGAGCAATGGGATTTTGCACTTTCAAAAGATCCTGACGTTATATTTATTACGGGCTGGAATGAATGGACTGCCCAAAGGCAGAATTCTACGTCGAACGGTACGATATGTTTCGTAGACTGTGCGAGCATAGAGGCAAGCCGTGATGCTGAGCCTATGTCAGGTGGCTACGGTGATAACTATTATATGCTTATGATGGATTATATAAGGAAATTCAAAGGAACGGAGAGTAACGTGGCTGTTGACAGTGATATTTCGATTAATGTTAACGGCGACTTCAGCCAGTGGGATTACATACGTGCATATTATCGTGACTTTGAGAATGATATAGTTGACAGAGACCACACACATTATATGACATATATTAATAAGACGGGAAGAAATGATATTATGGAAGCTAAAGTGTGCAACGATGCAGATAATATTTATTTCTTTGTTAAGACTGCTAAGGCAATTACTTCTCCTACAGGCACAAATTGGATGAATTTGTTTATTTCAACAGGTGCTTCTGCAGGTTGGAATGGCTATAATTATCAGCTTAACTGTTCTGCACCATCAGGTGACAGCGCATATCTCGGTAAATTAGCGGACAGCAATGAGTATTCCGTACAATCAACATCTACCGTATCATATAAGGTTTCGGGAAGCCATTTGATGGTGTCGATACCTAAAGCTGCACTTGGAATATCGGGCGACAGTTTTGAAATTCAATTTAAGTGGAGTGATAATTGCGTGACGGGTAACTTTGATTCTTTCTATACAGATGGCGATGCGGCACCTTTGGGTCGTGCGAATTTTGTATATTCTGTGTAAATTTAGATTACGGGGGTTGATTTTTTGGCAAATATAAAAATATGTCTTGATGCCGGCCACTACGGTAAATACAATCGTTCGCCTGCTGTGCCGGAGTATTATGAATCTGATATGAATTGGAAGCTTCACCTTATGCTTAAGGCTCGAATTGAGGAATATGAGGGCGTAGAAGTTATTTTAACAAGAGAGAACCAGGAAACGGATAAGACTCTTTTTGACAGGGGATGTACGTCAGAGGGTTGCGATTTGTTCTTGTCGATTCACTCGAATGCTGTGGATGATTTTGTGCACGAGGACGTGGATTATCCTAAGTCCATAGTGCAGCTTGATGGCAGGGGTGATAAGCTCGGTCTTATGCTCGGTGAGTGCGTTAAGGAGCTTATGGGTACGAAGCAAGATGTTTTACTTTTCAAAAGGGAGCATCAGGGCGGAGAGTATTACGGTGTTCTCAGGGGTGCCGCCGCTGTTGGCACAATGGGAATTATACTGGAGCACAGTTTTCATACGAATACTAAGATGACAAAATGGCTTCTTGATGATAATAATCTGGCAAAGGCCGCAAAGGCTGAAGCGGAGGTTATTGCAAAGTATTTCGGACTGAAAAAGAAGGCTTGAAGAAGTGCGTGATTTAAATAATAACGGTAAAAAATATAAGCTGGTTGTTTTTGATCTGGATGATACGCTTGCTGTAACGGGGCAGGCTGTTTTACCTGAGGACGTGAAGCTTCTTAAGGAAATAGAGAAAACCGGTATAAAGATTGCTGTGTGTTCGGGAAAACCTGTTTACTATTTGTGCGGTTTTATGCGACAGCTTGGTATAAATGATGCCATTATGGTTGGCGAGAACGGTGCCGTTATACAGTTTGGTATTTCGTTGCCGCCACGAGAAAACTATTTCCAACCACATCCGTCTGAAGCAGACAGTGAGATAGCCTATTTGAAAAAGGAATTTGACAAGCTCATAGACAATATATGGTATCAGCCGAACCAAGTGGGGTTGACTCCTTTTCCGAAAAATGAAAAGGAATTTGATATAATTCAAAACTGCATTGATGAGAATCGTGAGAAAATAACGCATTTGACTGTGTACAGGCATGGTGATTCGTTTGATATAACGCCTTCCGGGATTACAAAATACACAGGGCTTGAATATTTGGGTAAAATTACAGAGATTCTTAGTGATGAAACAATTGCGGTGGGTGACGGTGTAAATGACTATCCGATGTTTGGATATGCGGGCCTTTCAATAGGAGTGCACGTGAAAAATCCCGAGGCAGTGGACGTGAATTTTGAAAATGTGAGCGATGCTCTGCAGTATGTTTTAGACGTTTTGAAATAAGGGGATAATATGATTTACGTTATGTCTGATTTACACGGATATTGCCTTGACAGGATAAAATCAACTTTAGAAAGAATTGGTTTTTCTGACAGCGATTATTGCTACGTTTTGGGTGACGTGATAGACCGTGGATTTGAAGGCGTTAAGATATTAAGATGGCTTATGACGCAGCCGAATATTACGCTGCTTTTGGGAAACCACGAAGCTATGATGTTGTCGTGCTCTTTTTTGTTTGATGAAATTACTGACGAATCAGTGAGAAATTTGTCGGCAACACAAATACAAACGCTTTCGTTGTGGACGCGAAACGGCGGCAAAACTACAATAGACGGAATGCAAGCAGTACCCGCAGGTGCACGCAAATATATTATAGAGTTTTTGCGTAAGTCACATTTATATGAAACAGTATCAATAGGAGACAGGGATTTTCTGCTTACTCACAGCGGTATTGATAATTTTGAGCCTGATAAAAAGCTTTGCGATTATAACGTGAATGATTTTCTTTGGGCAAGGCCAACATTGGATACGAGATATTATGACAGCATAATTACCGTTTTCGGGCATACACCGACTTTGCTTTTCGGGTATGAATATGACGGGAAACCTGTAATTACAGACACGTGGATCGATATAGATGCAGGCGCGGCTGCAGGAAGAAGACCGATTATTTTAAGGCTTGATGATATGAAATATTTTACAATGGATCATTTATAAGGGGGCGATTTAATTGTATATATGTGCACTTGTGGGCGGCAGCGGTACAGGTAAAAGCTACAGAGCTATAAGAGTAGCAAGAGAACATAATATTGAATATATAATCGACGATGGTCTCCTTATCAGAGGAAACGGCGTTGTTGCCGGCAAATCAGCAAAACGTGAAAAAACGAGAGTGGGAGCTGTAAAGACAGCAGTGTTTTCGAATGATAATCACGTTTTTGAAGTTGTTGAAGCGCTTAAGGAAAATAAAGTTGAAAGATTATTGATTCTCGGCACGTCTGACGGTATGGTGGCGAAAATTGCGAAACGCCTCGGCTTGCACGGCATTGACGAGACTGTTTATATAGAAGATATATCAAGTGAATACGAGATTCAACAGGCACTTAATATCAGGCGAACACAGGGAAAGCACGTTATACCCGTGCCAACGCTTGAGCTTAAAAAGGATTTCTCGGGCTATATGCTGGACCCGCTGAATATTTTAAGGCGCAAAGGCCTTGGAGAATACGAGACTTTAGGTGAAAAATCAGTTATTAGGCCAACGTTCAGCTATCTTGGCAGATATACGATTTCAGATTATACGATTTATCAGCTTGTAGAGCACGTCACGAGAAAGTGTGACGGTGTTGCAAACATAACGCGCTTCAGAGCCGAAAAATCCGAAGACGGTATTCGCGTGGAGATGGACTTGGTGCTATACTACGGATACAACATAGCGACTATTCTTAAAAAAATACGCGATGCCATATCAAAAGAAATAGACAGCATGACATCACTTAACGTTTCAGGTGTGTCACTTACGGTTAAAAGCCTTTCCTTAAAGGCAGATTATAAAAATAAGAATGAGGATTTTGCTACAACATGAAAGAAACAATTTATACAATTCCTGTAAACGAAGCTTTTGAGACACCGTGTGAGTGTCCTATGTGCAAATTGGAAAACCGTTTTGAAAACGACCGCGTTAATTACTACTTAGGGCCTTCACTTATGGAGCCGGAGAACCGCATAGAGACGAACGAAACAGGTTTTTGCGCCAAACATTTCGCTATGATGTACGACACGAGAGCAAACAGACTCGGACTTGGTCTTATTATACAAACCCATATGCACGAGCAGAATGAAAAGATAGAAAAGCTTGCAAAATCTGCATCTGACGGAGACGGTGGAGGTAAAAAAGGCTTTTTCGCATCGCTTAAAGGCGGCGGCGACAATGCTAAAGCAGCAGAAAATTTATTAAAATATGTGGAAGAACAGCAAAAAGAGTGCTGTATATGCCGCGACCTTGTCAAAACAATGGAAAGATACTGCGAAGTTATTACATATATGTATTTTGCAGAGAAAGATTTTCGTGACAGATTTGATGCGGGTCTCGGATTTTGTATGCCGCATTTCGCAATGCTCATTGAGGCTGCAAAGAAAAATCTCTTTGGCGCAAAGCAAGAAGAATTTCTTGGCAAGCTCGTGAGAATGCAGATTGAAAACTTAAAGCGTATAGAGGGCGAAGTTGAGTGGTTTACCAAGAAATTTGATTACAGAAATCAAAATGCCGATTGGGGCAACTCGCGTGATGCCGTTTCAAGAAGCATAGAAAAGCTGACAGGCATTACAGGTCTTGAAAAATGAAACTTTCAATAACAGAAAACAAAACGGAATACGGCCTTGACTACGTTGAAATTCGTGGCTGTGAAGAATTTAACGTTGCCCATATTTTCGAGTGTGGGCAGTGTTTTCGTTGGAATTTTTATAAAGGAATAAACGGTTTTGATATGTATTTAGGCGTTGCAGGCGCTAAAGCAGCGGCTGTAAGTGCTTTCCGTAGGAATGATGAGAACGTCATCGTTATAGCGAACGCTACACTTGAGGATTATGAGTCGTTCTGGCGCGCGTATTTTGATTTTAATCGCGATTACGGCGAGATTTGCAGCACACTTTCGGCTAAAGATGAGCACTTGAGGCGCGCTGTGCAATTTGGCGGCGGCATTCGCATTTTGAGGCAGGAAATTTTCGAAACGCTTATATCTTTTATTCTTTCTGCTAACAACAACATACCGAGAATTAAGGGCTGTGTGGAGAAGCTTTGCAGTGATTATGGTGACGTTATTGTGCTCAGTGAAGCTTTCAGGCAGTATATTAAGCAAAATACGGGCGCTGAGGTTGAAAAAATGCACGCTTTCCCATCGGCGCAGCAACTTGCGGGTGTGACTGCCGCTGAGTATAGCGCATGCTGCAAGGCAGGATATCGCTGCGCATACATGGAAAAAACGGTCGAATGCTTTATCGAAAAACCGGATTTGCTGCTGACCGCGTCGCAGGATAGTGCCACGCTTCGTGATGCACGTGATATCGCAATGAGTTATTGCGGCGTGGGGCCAAAGGTTGCTGACTGCATTCTTCTTTTTACGGGGCTTCGCACCGATGTTTTTCCTGTTGACGTGTGGGTTCGCAGAGTACTTTGTGACCTCTACTTTCACCGTGACGTTTCGCGTACAGAGGCAGAGCGTTTCGCTGCGGAATATTTCGGCTCTCTTGCAGGTTTCGCACAACAGTATTTGTTTTACTTTATGAGAGAGGAAAATAAATAATTTTTTAGTTACTATTTGCTGTTGACTTTAGTGATATAAAGTGCTAATATAGCGACACGCTAATATATAAAAGCGTGAGAAGTATTAGAAATTCTATTATGAATTCACAAGAAAGGAAAAATTGGTATGAAACGTAAATTTACTTTAATTGTTACAGCAGTATTGCTCGTATGCATGGTTTTCTCTGTTGCTTGTTCATCAGAGAAGGAAGAGGGCTCAAAGAATAACTTTGGTAAAGAGCTCCTTTCACTTACTTCACAGCTTGATGCTTTGAACGGATTGAAGAAAGGTGATGCTGACGTTGCAGTAATAGACTCAGTTATGGCCGGATATTACATGAACGACACAGATTCTTTTAAAGACTACCAAGTATTGGAAAACATAGTTTTGGCAGAAGAAGAATATGGTATTGCTGCTAAGAAAGGCAACGATGCTTTGATGTCAAAAATCAACGAAGCTCTTATTGCTTTGGTTGATACAGACTACAAGACAATAGCAGCTACATACGGTCTTACAACAGAGCTTTTGGTTAAAGCAGATACAGTTAACCCCCTTGCATCAGCAAGTGATGAGTCATGGAATAAAGTAGTAGATGCAAAGAAACTTGTAGTAGGATACACGTTGTTTGCACCTATCGCTTTCAATGAAGGCGACGGAGAGAACGCAGTTCTTAAAGGCTTTGACATAGATTTGGCAAAAGCAGTTGTTAACTATCTCAACACAAAATATGAAGCTGCAGTAGAGATTGAATTTATGGTAATTGACTGGAATTCAAAAGAA
>JAGAQK010000085.1 GCA_017622825.1 Clostridia bacterium
CACTGATAGCATATGGATTATTCCATGTCAACGTGATCAAACGCACGCCCTGATTATAAAGCTTTTCAACATTTGAAATATCCCTGCCAACGGCCTCTCCGCCTTCAATACCAAGAATTACGTTAACACCCTTTTGTAAATTAGCGATATCTTCTTTGGTTTTTATATGCTTAACAGAAGGATTCTTTTCAAGTTCAACATAGAAGCGCTTAATGAACGTTTGAACTTTATCGTCCACTTTCTCCCCATCGCGAGCAATATCGACCCAAAGCGCCATTACTTGCGTAAAATAATCATATCCCTCTACTTGTTTAAAATTAAAATCTCTTTTGACATCATAAAGATTGTCTCCGGTGCCCAAGGTTGTCAAAGTATCACAATGCGCATCAAAAATTCCATAAGCCATACAAAAACTCTCCTTTAAAAACTCAATAAATTTAAAACAATAAATTATATAACACTAAATAAAATATCGCTGTAATTCGGATACGGGTAATATTCTTTCGGCATTATTTCTTCCATACTGTCGGCAATTACGCGAAGCGCATCCATATCTTTTATAATAACATCACGCAAATAGCACGCCTTTTCAAGCAAAACTGATTTTTCTTTAATTGCACTTATATCACTTTCAAGCTTCTTACTAATTTTATAGAACTCAGCCGCAAAATTCGACATTTTCTCCAAAAGTTCGACCTCAGGAGCTATTGCCGCAGAAGGGATAGCCGACTTAAGCGAATTAACAGTTTCACTTATAAATTTAATGTACTTCATAGCAGCAGGCATAATGTCCTTTTTTGCCATTTCTAACATAGTATTTGCCTCAATATGTACAACTTTACAGTAGTTTTCCAGCAAAATCTCATATCTGGAAAATAGTTCTGTTCTTGTAAAAATATGGTGTTTGGCAAAAAGTTCCACATTTTCTTCTCTTATAAAGTACGGAAGTGCATCCGGTGTAGTCGGCAAATTAAGAAGTCCTCTCTCTTTTGCTTCAGCAAGCCACTCCTCCGTATATCCGTTACCGTTAAATATAATACGCTTGTGGTTCTTGATAGTTTCGCGAATCAGCGAATTAAGTTCTGCATTAAAATCATCAGCAGCTTCAAGCTTGTCCGCAAATTCCATCAAAACGTCAGCCGTTATAGTATTCAAAATCATATTCGGGCACGATATTGACATATTCGATCCAGGCATTCTGAATTCGAATTTATTTCCCGTAAATGCAAAAGGAGATGTCCTGTTCCTATCTGTATTATCTCGAGGGAATTTAGGCAAAGTGTGAACACCTATCTCCATGTCCTGCTTCTCTATTCCTTCGTAATTTGAGCCCTGCTCAAGAGCCTCTAAAATTTCCGTAAGCTCTGTGCCCAAAAACATAGAAATAACTGCCGGTGGCGCTTCAGCAGCACCCAATCTATTATCGTTGCCCGCTGACGAAGCAGAAATTCTCAATAAATCCTGATGTTGGTCAACTGCCTTAATTACAGCACAGAGGAACAACAAAAATTGAGCATTTTCATATGGAGACGATCCGGGTTCAAGTAAATTTACTCCTGTATCAGTGCTCAGCGACCAATTATTATGCTTGCCGCTTCCACTAACTGATGCAAACGGTTTTTCGTGGAGCAAACATTCCATTCCTCGACGTTCTGCGACCTTTTTCATAACGTCCATCACTATTTGGTTGTGATCTGTTGCTATATTTGTGTCACAATATATCGGAGCAAGCTCATGTTGTGCCGGTGCGGCCTCGTTGTGCTCTGTCTTTGACATGATACCCAGCTTCCAAAGCTCCACGTTAAGCTCTTTCATATATTGTTGTACACGCGTCTTAAGCGAGCCAAAATAATGATCATCGAGCTCCTGTGTTTTGGGTGGTCGCATTCCGTAAAGTGTTCTGCCTGTGAACATTAAATCTTTTCGTTTCAAATAAACTTCCCTATCAATGAGAAAATATTCCTGCTCGGCGCCCACCGTGGTATTAACGTGGCGAACCTGCGTATTTCCGAACAATCTGAGGATTCGCAACGCCTGGTGGCTCACCGCCTCCATTGAACGCAAAAGCGGCGTTTTTTTATCGAGTGCTTCTCCGCCGTATGAACAGAACACAGTAGGTATACACAACGTACCTTCTTTTATAAACGCGTACGACGTAGGGTCCCACGCAGTATAGCCTCTGGCCTCAAACGTAGCACGTAATCCCCCGGACGGAAAGCTTGATGCATCCGGTTCGCCCTTCACGAGTTCTTTGCCTGAAAACTCCATGATAACATTGCCATCTGCCGTCGGTGATATGAAACTGTCATGTTTCTCCGCCGTGATGCCGGTCATTGGTTGAAACCAATGCGTAAAATGAGTGGCACCTTTCTCTATCGCCCAATCTTTCATGGCGTTAGCCACTACTCCTGCCACTTCGGGCTTCAACGTGCGCCCCTCGGCCATTGTTTTTCGTAATGCTTTATATGTTTCTTTTGGAAGTCTCTCTCTCATCACTCGGTCGTTGAACACGAGACTGCCGAAAATTTCTGATATACTACTCAAAATAATTCTCCTTTAAAACTTAAATGCTTCTCTCAAATCCTTAACTTCTTCGTCCGTTATTGCCACAATGTCGCCCAAAGCTCTTGACGAAACTATCGCTTTTGCGCTATATTCCATTACTTCGAGCTTGTCGAACGCGTTAATAAGGCTTGATCCTGTTACTATAACGCAGTCATTTTCTGCTATCAAAATAGGTGTCATTGCATCAAACATATCAGCCACCATATCGGGTTGCATAAAACTTGCCCCAAAGGGTATTTTCTTCACATCTCTTAGCATAATATATGACTCCGGGATTGTTCTCGAGTCAAAATCGCAATCCGTTACCGCAAACGTCATTACATACGGTGCGTGTGCTATTATGATTGAGTTGATTTCCGAGTGTTTCTCGTATATCTTCTTATGCAAAATTGCTGATCGTGATGGCATTTTTCCTGCTTCTTTCCAATTTCCTACAATTCTGACAATATCCGACTCTTCCATGTACTTTCTGTCTTTATGATACGGAGTTATCAGGAATGAACCATCCGAAAGTCTTTGCGAGAATGTTCCCTGTGTGCTCGTAAAGAGCTGCTGGTCGTACGCTCTCTTTATGAGTGTGCACATTTCCCTTCTTGCTTCTCTTTCTTCGCTACTTATTGATTTATTTACAAATTCGTCCATTTGTACATTTTGCTTTTCTTTTGAGATTTTGATATATTTATCACTGAGTGGTCGAATTTTGCCGATTTTTGACGCTTCTATTTGAAGTCTCGCGCAATAATCAAGTGTTTCAAACGCTTTAAACGCTTTGAACAAGTCTGACGCACCTACGAAAACGCCGTGGTTTTCCAACATTACCACATTATTGCCTTTTTCGAATTCATTCGTCACTTTTATACTAAGTCCTGTGCTTCCCGGTACGTCGTATATCGCCATCGACACGTTTCCGCAAATTTCGACGAAATTCGGTATAATCCTCGTCTCCGGTATCTGCCTTACTATACTGAATGCTACCAATGCCGGTGGGTGTGCGTGAAGAACAGCTTTTATGTCAGGTCTCGATTTATATATTCTTGCATGAACGGGATACTCACTTGATGGCTTATGTATTCCTATTACTGTACCGTCAGGTTTTACTTGAATAATATCTTTTCTGCTAAGAGAACCTTTATCCACAGAGCCCGGTGTAATCCAAATATCACCATTTTCGTCTAAAATCGACAAATTACCGCCTGACGTTGTCGTCATACCGTACTGATAGATTCTTTCCATAAGCATTACCAACTG
>JAGAQK010000086.1 GCA_017622825.1 Clostridia bacterium
AAATTTGAAAACAAATAAATTGCTCTTTTAAGAGAAGTATGTTATATTTGAAAAAAACAAACAGGAGTGTTAGTTATGATTAACAAAAGCGATTACAATCAATTTTCAGAAAAAATGGACCGTACAATATCAGTGCTTTCAGAGCAGCTTGCAACAGTTCGGGCAGGCAGAGCAAATCCTGCGATTCTTGATAAAATAACTGTTGAGTATTACGGTACAGAAACACCCCTCAATCAGGTAGGTAACATTACAATACCTGAGGCACGTATGCTTGTTTTCCAACCGTGGGACGCTACAGTGTTAAAAGCAGCGGAAAAAGCAATTCAAAAATCTGATATTGGTATTAACCCGAATAATGATGGAAAGACTCTAAAGCTTATTTTCCCGCCTTTAACTGAGGAAAGACGTGTTGCGCTTACAAAACAAGTTAAAAAGTATGGAGAAGATGCTAAAACTGCTACAAGAAATATTCGTCGCGATGCTATTGATTATTTCAAAAATATTAAAAAGAAAAATGAGATAACAGAGGATGACCAAAAAGAAGCAGAAAAAGAAATTCAAAATATTACTGATAAGCACATTGCGCAAATTGACAAGGTAATTGCAAATAAAGAAAAAGAGTTAATGGAAATTTGATGTGTTTATAAAGGGCTAATTAACATAATGATTAATAATGTTAAAAAATTAGACGATAATAAAGTTGATTATTTAGGTGAGGTACTTAACATACCTCACCATATCGCTGTTATACCGGACGGTAACAGACGATGGGCAAAGAAAAGAGGACTTCCTGCTGTTTCGGGACATAAAGAGGGTGTAGAAGCTTATAAAAAATTACTCGAAAATGCGGCTGACTTAGGTGTTTCGTACGTGACGTTTTACGCTTTTTCAACAGAAAATTGGAAGCGCAATGCTGTAGAAGTGGAAGGTCTTATGTCTTTGTTGGCACTTCAATTGAGGAATTTTGACAAAATTCTCGGACATAATAAAGAAAAAATTCGTTTTAAGGTAATCGGAAACCGTTCAGGATTATCAGATTCACTTCAAAAAGCAATTGCTCAAATGGAAGAAAAAACAAAGAACAATACTCAGCTTACAGCTTTGATTGCAATTAATTACGGTGGTCGTGATGAAATTGTTCATAGTGTTAAAAGTGTTGTTAATGAGGTTGTAACAAGAAACATAGGCTTAAATGAAATTGATGAAAAATTGATTGAAAGCTTTTTATATACCGCAGATATACCTGATCCGGATTTACTTATACGCACAAGCGGAGAAGAAAGAATCAGTAATTTCCTCTTGTGGCAGTTAGCATACACTGAGTTTGTATTTGATGATTGTTTATGGCCCGATTTTACGTCTGAAAATTTAATTGAAGCTGTCCGTATATATTCAAAAAGGCAGAGGAGATTTGGAGGAGCATAATGAAACAGAGAGTTATATCTGCATTGGTAATATCAGCAATGGGTATTGTTGCAGTTGTTCTTGGCGGTATAGTATTGGATATTTTTCTTTTGTTAATTGCCATAGTAGGTTTGTATGAGTTTTATGGCGCTTTCGAGAAAAAAGGTCATTCACCCATAAAGTTGTACGGACTTGTATTTTTGGCGTTTTTTGTATTGATGCTATATAATGGCGGCTCATTTATGGAAATAATAATTACCTCAAAAAGATATGGTGTAATTAATATTTTCCCACCGCTTTTTATAATATCATTGCTTTTACTGTTGGTAACAGTTGTTTTCCGCTTTGAAAAACATAATATTATTGATGTTGCCATAACTCTTTTTGGAGGATTTTATGTAGTTACCCTCCTTAGCTTTTTTATAAAAGTAAGAGATTTATCAGGCGGAACGTGCCTATTCTTTATTACTTTAGGCGGTGCTGTTGCTACAGACACATTTGCTTTTTTTGTAGGCAAAAAATTTGGTAAAAGAAAGCTCATACCATCAGTAAGCCCTAAGAAAACAGTAGCGGGAAGCGTCGGCGCTTTCGTAGGAAATACTGCGTTACTTACAATAGTAGGCGTTATTTTATATTTTACGGGAGTTTATACGAAAATGCCGCTTTACCACTATCCAATACTTGGCGCGTTAATAGCCTTGACAGCACAAATCGGTGACCTTTCTGCTTCTGCAATTAAAAGATATGCAGGTGTAAAGGATTTCGGTAAATTGATACCTGGTCACGGAGGAATATTAGATCGAATTGACAGTTACATATTTACATTTCCGGTGGTATACTATTATTTGTTATTATTCGGAATTGGTGGTGTTTAATTATAAATGAAAATTGCTGTTTTAGGATCTACAGGTTCAATAGGAACACAAACACTTCAAGTTGTTAGGGAACTTAATAGCAGACAAGAATCTTCGTGTAATCCTCACGTAGATATTATTGCGCTCGCTGCAGGTTCTAACGTAGAATTATTGGCAGAGCAGGCAATTGAATTTAATGTAAGTATTTTAAGCGTAAAAACACCGGAAGATGCATTAAAACTTAAAAATATATTTAAAGAACAATGCAAAGCTTATAATCCGCAGATTTTTTACGGAGAAGAAGGCCTGATTAACGTTGCAACAAGCCCTGTGATGTTGCTTGTGACAGCTATAGTGGGAATGATTGGACTTAAGCCAACTCTTGCGGCGATTGATAAAGGAATTGATATTGCACTTGCAAACAAAGAAACTCTTGTGGCAGCAGGCGATATCGTTATGAAACGAGCAAAAGAAAAAAATGTAAAAATACTTCCTGTAGACAGCGAACATTCCGCAATATTTCAAGCTCTTAACGGTGTAAACAGTCGCGACCGCAGTGCTCTTAAAAAAATTATATTAACTGCTTCGGGTGGTCCTTTCAGAGGAATGTCATTTGAAAGTCTTGAAAAAATAACACCTCAAGAAGCGATGCAACATCCTACATGGAATATGGGAAATAAAATTACCATAGACTCTGCAACATTAATGAATAAAGGTCTTGAGGTAATAGAGGCAATGCATTTGTTTGACGTTAAGCCAAACGAAATTGAGGTTGTTGTGCATCCCCAAAGTATTGTTCATTCTGCTGTGATGTATAAAGATGGTAGTGTTATTGCTCAAATGGGAAATCCGGATATGAAGGTACCTATACAATTAGCACTGACGTATCCATATAGAGCAGATTCATATACTAAAGAGCTTGATTTGGCTGAAATAGGCTCATTAACTTTCGAAAGACCTGATTTTGGCGCATTTAAATGCTTGGCGCATGCTTTTTTTGCTGCGGAACATGGTGGCACACTTCCGGCTGTTATGAATGGAGCTAATGAGACAGCAGTAGGGTTGTTTTTGAATAATAAAATCGGATTTAATGATATTCAATATAATGTAATAAAAGTTATGCAGGAGCATATGGTTTCAAATGAGTGTCCGTTTTTGAAAGAACCGTCTCTTGATGATGTATTAATAGCAGATAAATGGGCAAGAACATTTATATTGAATGAAACAATAGGAGGATTAAAATGAGTATTGTTTTGAGTATATTAATAATGCTTTTAATATTAACAGTTCTTGTTGTAGTACATGAGTGGGGGCATTATATTTCTGCACGTATTTTCGGTGTTAAGGTTAATGAATTTTCGATTTTTATGGGACCGAAGATTTATTCAAGGGTAGGCAAAAAAACGGGAACCGTTTTTTCAATAAGATGTTTACCGTTGGGTGGCTTTTGTGCCATGGAAGGCGAAGAGACAACAGAAAATACAGAAGGAGCATTTTGTAATAAACCATGGTGGCAGAGAACGATAATTCTCCTCTCCGGAGTATTTATGAATATAATACTCGCTATTGTTGTAGTTACTACTATTTTTATGATTTACGGTTATGAAACTAACAAGGTTAGCTATGTGAATGAGTTTATGCCTGTTCATGTTATGAATCTTGAAGAAGGCGACCGTATAACAGATTTTAACGGTTATAGTGTACTTAATCCAACAGATTACAACCTTGTTAATTATGCAGTGAATCTTGAAGATAGTGTTTTTGAAGTTGAAAAGAAAAACGGAGACACGTTTGTATACAAATTTGACAGGAATATTGACGTAGAAAACAAAAAATGCGATATTACAATATATTCTGTAGATGATGACGATAAAGAAAAATTAATTGGAAAGTATTATTCAAGTTGGGATACTGATTTACTTCAGATAACAAATGAGATAAGTGATAATAATTCATATACAGATTATCGTTTTTATAAGAATGAGAATGGAAAATATTGTGGTGAGAAATCAATTAAGAATAAAGAGGGAGTTGTAATATCAACACAATCGATATACACAGAGCACC
>JAGAQK010000087.1 GCA_017622825.1 Clostridia bacterium
AATCCTGAGTTGGGTGAAGATGGTATCAAGGCAGTATCTGATAAATTCAAGTCCATGCTTGAGTCTGCAGGCACAGTAGAAGCATTTGCAGAGTGGGGCAAGAGACGTTTGGCTTATCCGATACAGGATCTCACAGAGGGTTATTATGTTCTTGCAACTTTTGAAGCTGCACCAACTTTCCCGGCAGAGCTTGAAAGAATTTTCAAAATCACTGACGGTGTCCTCAGATATCTTGTAACAAGATGTGAGTAACTTATTTTCACCATAGGTTCGTATTTGAGTTGTTTTTTACTTATTGAGAAAAGGATGGTATTGTTTTATGAATAAAGTAATTCTTATCGGTAGACTTACAAGAGACCCTGAGCTTAGATATACTGCAGGCAATAATACAGCTGTTTGCCAGTTTACAATTGCTGTTGACAGACGTTTTAAATCAGATAATCAGCCTTCTGCAGATTTTATTCCTGTTGTAGCTTGGAGACAGACAGGAGAGTTTGTTTCTAAGTATTTTACCAAAGGAAGCAGAATTGCTGTTGTAGGTCAAATCCAGACTCGTTCATGGGATGATAATGAGGGTAAAAAACATTATGCTACTGAGGTTATCGCAGATGAAGTAGAATTCTGTGAGAGCAGAAGACAGGAAGGTGGATATCAACAAGGACTTACACCACCGCCTGTGTCAAACACTCAGCAAGTTCAGCCAAATATGCAATCAAGAAATGACAACGGGTTTTCAGATGGATATTTCCCTCTGGACGACGATGGTGACGTACCGTTTTAATCCCGTTGAGGCATTGGAATATTATTAAAGGAGGTTTGAACTATGCCTTACGCTAAAAAAGAAAAATCCGGTAAGGACGCTTATGATAAGGGCGACATGAAAACCGGTATGAAGCCCAGAAGAAGCAGAAAAAAAGTTTGTCCTTTTTGTGCTGATAAAGCAGAGCAGATAGATTATAAAGAAATCGCTAAATTGAGAAAGTTTGTTTCCGAGAGAGGAAAGATTCTTCCGAGACGTATTTCAGGTTGCTGTGCAAAGCACCAGAGACAACTTACAATCGCTGTTAAGAGAGCAAGACATGTAGCTTTGATGCCTTTTTCAGCAGATTAATTCAGCAGTTTTAAATGGTGCCACCGGTTATTTGGTGTGCACCATTTTGTTTAACTATTTACTACGATTGAGTTAAGGAGGTATTATGAAAAATAATTTTTTTGATAAAATAAATATGTTTCTTGTTAACATAGTATATTCGTCTGTTATTTTCGTCATCTTTTCATATTATTTCCTGACGAACAGTAATTACTTAATGTTTGCTTTTATTGCTGTTTCTTTTATGATTTTTATTGCAGCAAACATTACAGTTCACATAGTAAAAAAGAAACACTATGAAGAAAGAATAAAAAATATTTCTTTTTCATCAAGAGATAAAGATTTTTTTGCAGGAGACAGCACCGTATATAATTTTGGACTTCCGCTTGTTTTTATTAATGATTCCGGTCATTTTATATGGTGTAATGAGCAGTTTGATGAATTGTTTGATAATAAATCGTTGATGAAGCAAGAACTTAAGAATATGTTTAAGTTACATATTGCACCTAAAATAGAACTTCTTGCTGAGGATTTCTCTTTTGAGCAAAACATTAATGGTAAAGAATTTCTTGTTAAAACAGTAGTGGTTGCTCATAAAGCAGGTAAACGAGAAGGATACTCTGTTATGATTTATTTTATTGATAAATCGAACGAAAAACATATACAGAAATTATATGATAGCCGTAGAATTGCTGTAGGCGAGATTGTTGTTGACAGTTATGAAGAAATTTATCAGACAAACGGTGAGATTGTAATTAACAGTATAAATGTTGAGCTTTCAAAAATTATAGATAGATGGTTAAGGGGCAAGAAAGCCGTCGCCAGAAAAATGGTAAGAGACAGGTATTTTGTTGTTATAGAATACGACTCATTACAAGAAATAATAAAAGATAAATTCAGTATTTTATCGGACGTTAAAAAAATTAACGTGGGTAACAGTATACCTGTAACGCTCAGTATTGGTATTTCGGCTCTGTGGGATTCTGTTTCTGAAAACGAAGCTAATATTGCAAAAGCCATAGAATCGGTAACGAGTAGAGGCGGAGATCAAGCCTTAGTAATGATAAAAGGTAAAAAGGATGAATATTACGGCGCAGGTAATGTTGAATTTGAATCACTGAATGAAGTAAAAGCAAGAGTTGTTGCTAACCAGCTAAAGGATATCATTTTAGACAGCTCTAAAGTTATTATTATGGGACATGCTATTCCGGAGACTGATATGGACTCACTTGGTGCATGCCTTGCTGTTTACAGAGCAGCAACACTATTAGGTAAAAGAGCAAGAATTGTATTAAAAGAAGATAAAGAAATGATAAAGGTTATGCTTGATGATATTAAGCTAACTAAGGAATATGATGATGTATTTATTACAACGAGCTATGCTTTGGCAATAAAAGATGAGAAAACACTCATAGTTGTTGTTGACGTTTCTGATGCACCGCGAACGGAGGCACCAAGGTTATTGGATGGGGCCGAAAGAGTTGTAGTAATAGACCATCACAGAAGAGGACCATCCTATATAAGAAATACACTGCTTGATTACAACGAAGTTACGGCTTCTTCAACAAGCGAGCTTATGGTTGAGATTCTTCAATATATGCATCCGGGACTTTGTGTTCCAAAGATTGAAGCAGAAGCAATGTATGCCGGTATTCTTGTTGATACCAAGAATCTTGTGTTTAAAACAGGAAGAAGAACTTTTGCGGCAGCCGCTTTTTTAAGAGGTCAAAATGTCGATACTGTAACGGTGAGAAAGTATACGCAGCCGGATCTTGATACTTTCCGTCATATAGCAAATGTTACTAAGAATGCCAAAATTTTTGAAAACAGGATTGCAATCAGCAGAGCGTCTGAACAATTAGCAAATAGTGATCTTGTTATATCAATTGCAGCAGATCAGATGCTGAATGTTCTTGGAATTGAGGCATCATTTGTACTTTATAAATTTGATGATGGTTCTGTTAAGATAACCGCAAGATCATTGGGCGAGATTAACGTTCAAGTAATAATGAGCAGACTTGGTGGCGGCGGACATCTTACTGCTGCAGCAACAGTTATTAAGAATGCCGCTTCATTAGATAGTGTTGAAAAGAGTCTGACTGATCAGATAAAGGCTTATCTTGATAATTAATTAAATTGGAGGATATTTTATGAAAGTTATTTTAAAGCAGGATGTTAAAGGATTAGGAAAAAAAGACGAAATAGTTAATGCAAGTGATGGATATGCAAAGAATTATTTAATTCCAAGAGGAATTGCAGTTGAGGCAACATCGGGAAACGTGAATGAAACTGTAAATAAACAAAAAGCAGCGGCTGACAAAAAGCAAAGGGAGCTTGATACGGCAAAAGAGTTTGCGTCAAAGCTTAAAGATAAATCGGTTGTTATTAAAGCAAAAGCAGGTGAGAACGGTAAGCTTTTCGGAGCTATCGCCGGTAAAGATATTGCAGATGCAATAAAAAAACAATATAATATCGACATAGATAAGAAAAAGATTGTTCTTGATGATCCTATAAAGACTCTCGGAGATCATACTGTTGAAATTAAGATTTATGCCGGGGTTGCAGTTAACGTTAACGTTTCTGTTGTAGTTTGATTTTAAATTAAGGGGAATTTGTTCAAATATGAAAATGCTACCGCCTCAAAACATTGATGCAGAAAAATCTACTCTCGGTGCTATTTTGACAGATCAAAGCGTAATGCTTGACGTTGTTGAGGTTTTAAATCCCGAGGATTTTTACAGAGCTGATCACAGTCTTATATATAAGGCTATGGTCAGGCTTTTCACGCAATCAAAGCCTATCGATATTATTACTGTTACAGAGGAACTCTCGTCTTCAGGTGAAATCGAAAAAGCAGGCGGTGCATCATATATTATTTCACTTACGGAAGAAGTACCAATCACCTCAAATGCAGTGCAATATGCTTCAATTGTTGCAGACAAGGCAGTGCAGAGACGGCTTATTAAAGCAGGAGGGGACATTGCGAAGGCTTCATATGAACCGGACGGAGACATTAACGGTTTAATCGAAATGGCAGAAAAAGCCGTGTTTGATGTATCACAAGGAAGAGCGACAAAAGCTTATGTGAAAATTTCTGATGTTTTACCTCGAGTTTTTGAAGAAGTAACAGAAATTTCACAGGGAAAAGATATTTCAGGAATTCCAACAGGATTTACAGATTTGGATAAAATTTTATATGGTCTTCATAGCCCTGATCTTGTAATGGTTGCCGCACGTCCTGGTATGGGTAAAACGGCATTTATGTTGAATCTTGCACAATATGCTGCAGTAAAGAAGAACATTCCTGTAGCTGTATTTAACCTCGAAATGTCAAATGAGCAGCTTGTAAAGAGATTGATTAGCTCAGAAGCCGGTATTGAATCGGAAAAATTACGAAATGGACAGCTTTCACCTGATGACTGGAATAACTTTGCGTCTATTTTTAATACGTTAGGAAACGCTCCGATTTACTTTGACGATAATACGGATATGACAGTAAATGCAATACGAGCAAAGTGTAGAAAATTAAAATTAGAAAAAGGAATTCAGTTAGTTGTTGTTGACTATTTGCAGCTAATGAAAAGCGGCAGTTATGCCGACAGTAGACAAAATGAAGTATCAGACATATCTAGAGCATTAAAAGTTATGGCAAGAGAATTGGAAGTCCCTGTAGTTGTAGGCTCACAGCTTAGCCGTGAAGTTGAAAAACGCGCAGACAAGAGGCCTATGTTAAGTGACTTGAGAGAATCAGGTTCAATAGAGCAGGATGCTGACGTGGTAATGTTTTTATACAGGGATGATTATTATAACAAAGAATCGCAATTCCAAAACGTTGCTGAAGTAATAATAGGTAAACACAGAAATGGTTCTACAGGCACAGTGAAGCTTGCGTTTGATCCTGCAAAAATGTCATTTCGCAATCTATCATTTGTCGGAAGTAAACAACAACTGCCAAATAGTTAAAGTATAATAATGATATCAGAAATTAAAAAGAAATTTAAAGATTGCATACTTAATAAGTGTGGATATGATGAAAATATTAATAAAAAAATTATTCTCGCTGTTTCAGGTGGGGCAGATTCATTATCTATGCTATTATTATTTACTGAACTCATAGAAAAACAACGCATAGTATGTGCACATTTTAATCATAAAATCAGAAAACATGATGCAGAGCGTGATGCGGAGTTTGTTAAAAATACTGCAGAATTATTAGGCGTAGAATATATTTCCGAAGAAAAAAACGTGCCGGAAATTGCGAAACAAAATTCTATGGGACTTGAAGAAGCTGCAAGAATATGCAGGTATGAGTTTTTGCAGAAAATAGCTTCAAAATATGGTGAGAATTCTTTAATTGCAGTAGCTCATAACAAAGGTGACAGGATTGAGACAATAATACACAACGTTTCAAGAGGAACTTCAATTGACGGATTAAAAGGAATAGAATACAGAAAAGGTAACATTATTCGTCCTCTTCTTGATATAAGCAGAGCTGAAATTGAAAGCGTATGTGATTATTTTAACATTAAGCCTATGTTTGATGTTACAAACAATGATAATTCGTATAAAAGAAATAAGATTCGCAATGTTGTTATACCTTTTTTGCACGAAACATTTGGCGAAGAAATAGATGATCACATTTTGAAGTTGTCTGATTCAGCAAAAGCAGATTCGTCATATCTTCAAAAAGTAACACTTCAAGCGTATGATGAATGCTGCGGCGAAGAGATTGTTCCCTTCAAAAGAATATGTATAGACTTTAAAAAATATTTCAAGCTTGATAGCGCTATACAAAACAGATTAATAAGATTTGTTCTGGGGAAAGTTACGGATTTTAATAATTATGTTGTTTTTCCTGAATATACAGGCATTTATTCGGATATGATTCTAAGAGTGCGGTCTTTTGCATCAAATCAAGAGACAGGCAAATTTATTGAAGTAGGTTCCGGGGTGATTTGTGTATTTTCATACGAAAAGTTTTATTTCACACATAAAAGTTTACTTGAAAATGATAATACAAACAAAAATTTTAAAATTTCAGTTGAAGAAATTTGTGCCGGTGAATGTATTAACTTGCAGAATAAAGATAATGGGGTTGAGTATTTTGACGCGCATAAGTTGGAAGAACTTTATGGTAAAGATTTTTTTGAGAAAATTACAATAAAAAAATATAGTACGGGAAATGTTTACTTTTATCCTTTTGGAATGAAAGGTCACAAAACACTCAGAAAGTTTTTGATTGATAATAAAATAGGAACTTTTGAAAGAAATTTTGTAAGGTACATTGCCATAGAGGATGACGTGTTGTGGATCCCGCAAATTAGAAGAAGCAACATCGCAACTATTGATAAAAATACAAGTCGTGCTATAATAATAAAATATGTTTCTGTTTAGAAAAGTTTGAAAGAATCGGAGGAAACAATATGGACAAGACAATGGATATAAATGAGTATCTTGGCGAGGTTTTAGTGTCAAGAGAGGAAATACAAAAAAAAGTAAAAGAACTTGCAGCACAAATCACAGAAGATTACAGAGGAAAGAAACTTATACTTATAGGTGTTCTCAAAGGTGGCTTTGTTTTTATGGCTGATCTTGTTCGAGAAATTAAAATACCGGTAGAGATGGATTTTATAGCTGTATCAAGTTATGGTTCGTCTACAAAAACGTGCGGAGTAGTAAGATTGTTAAAAGATATTGATGTGCCGCTTAACGACAAACACGTTATTATTGTTGAGGATATTATTGATACAGGGTTGACGCTTACATATCTTAAAGAAATGTTTTCATCGAGAAATCCGCTCAGTCTTAAGATATGTTCTGCTTTTGACAAACCGTCAAGAAGACTTGTTGATTTAAAAGCAGAATATCAGGGTATCGTAATTCCTGATAAGTATGTTGTAGGATACGGACTTGATTATGATGGTATATTAAGAAATCTTCACGATTTGTATATACTTAATGAAAAAGTAATTGATAAATAATAAAGGAGGACTCTCATTTGAAACTTCTTAAAGCCATATCGCCTTATATTGTAATTTTAGGCATAATTATATTGGTTGTTGTACTTGTTACGTCTTTTATAACACCTCAGGAAATGTCGTATGATGACTTTTTTAGAGAACTTCGTGCCGATAACGTAAAGGTAGTGGAGATTGAGGATAACACAGCAACACTTGAACTTAAAAATGATAGTGCCACAGATGAAAATCTTAAATCCGGCAAATATATTGTTAAAATAAAATCACTTGATAATTTTGATAAGGAATTACTTGAAGAAATAGAAGCGGGACGTGATTTTGAATACATTAACAAAGTGCAAGATTTGCCTTTTGTTGTAACGATTTTGCCGTATATTCTTTTGGTGGTTATTTTCTTTATTTTTATGTACGTTATGATTGGTCAAGGCCAGGGTGGCAACAAATCAATGAATTTTGGCAGAAGCCGCGCAAGGTTGTATACAACAAGTAAAATTACATTTGAAAACGTTGCAGGAGCAAAAGAAGAAAAAGAAGAAATGATGGAGCTCGTCTCGTTCCTTAAAAATCCAAAACAGTATTCGCTTTTGGGCGCGAGAATTCCGAAAGGCGTGCTGATGGTAGGACCTCCGGGAACAGGAAAAACGTATCTTGCAAAAGCAGTAGCGGGTGAAGCAGGCGTTCCGTTTTTCTCGATAAGCGGTTCTGACTTTGTTGAAATGTATGTTGGCGTGGGTGCTTCGCGTGTAAGAGACTTGTTTGAACAAGCAAAGAAAAATTCTCCGTGTATTATATTTATTGATGAAATAGATGCTGTTGGTCGTCACAGAGGTGCCGGTGTCGGAGGCGGTCATGATGAAAGAGAACAGACTCTAAACCAGCTTCTTGTTGAAATGGACGGTTTTGGTATAAATGAAGGTGTTATTGTAATAGCTGCAACAAACAGACCTGATATTCTTGATCCTGCTCTCACAAGGCCGGGACGCTTTGACAGAAAAATTGTTGTCGGATATCCGGATATTAAAGCACGCGAAGAAATTTTGCTGGTACATGCAAAGAATAAGCCTATTGATTCAAGCGTTAATCTTTCTGATGTAGCAAAAATTACTTCAGGATTTACTGCAGCAGATTTGGAAAATCTTCTTAATGAAGCTGCTCTTCTTGCGGCAAGAGATCAAAAGGATAAGATTACTGCTGAACAGATTAAGGAAGCAACGTTCCGTGTAATTGTTGGACCCGAAAAGAAGAGTCGCGTTATGACTGAGCATGATAAGTGGGTAACGTCGCTTCATGAGGTTGGTCATGCGATTGCCGTAAAATTGCTGTCATCTACAAATAAGGTTGACAGGATATCAATAATCCCCGCAGGCTCAGCAGGAGGATATACTGCTCATAGACCGGAGGAGGATACTTCGTATCTGACTAAGTCTCAGTTAATTGAAGAAATTATGGTATGTCTTGGAGGTAAAGCAGCAGAGGATATTCTTCTTAATGAAGTAAGTACGGGTGCTTCATCTGATCTTAAGAGAGCAAATACAGTGGCTCACAATATGGTTGCCAAGTACGGTATGAGCGACAACATAGGCAATCTCGTATTTGATGACGGCGGAGAAGTTTTTATAGGTAAGGATTACGGACATACACGTAGTTACAGCGAAGAAACTGCCGCTGCTATTGACAGAGAAGTTAAGGCTATTATTGATGATGCTTATAATAGAGTTAAAGCTGTCTTAAATGAGAATATTGATAAGCTCAATTCTATTTCTAAAATTCTTCTTGAAAAAGAGAGAATTGAAGGAGAAGAATTTGGAATGCTTATGAATGACCAAGCAGTAGCAGATGCATAACAGCTTCTAATATTATAATCATTATAATGTAGATAGTATCCATAGCAAGACAATCCTTTCATTACCGGAGCATAGTAAATTATATGCTCCGGCGTTGGTTTTTGATACAGGAGGTTAATGTGGAATCATTAAGAGGTGTTATTGTAGATATAATATTTCAAAATGAAGAAAGTGGATTTAAAATATGCGAACTGGAAACAGAGGATGATGTTGTTGTCTGTAAAGGTGTTTTGCCTTTTTTACAAATCGGAGAGCATATCAGTGCTCTTGGAAGCTGGGTACATCACGAGATTTATGGTGAACAGTTTTCTGTTTATTCTTTTGAAAAAGAAATACCGAAGGATCCTGTTGACATAGAGATATTTCTTGCTTCGGGGCTTATTTCCGGAGTTGGCAATGCTACAGCAAGCTCTATTGTAGAAAAATTTGGTGAGGATACGTACAACGTTATATTAAATGAACCTGAGAAGCTTGCAGAGGTTAAAGGTATTTCACATAATAAAGCAATGAAAATAGCCGATGCATTTAAGGAACATTTTCAAATGAGCGATATTGTTTCGTTCTTTAATAAGTACGGTGCCGGCACAAAGCTTGCAATTAAAGCGTATCAAAAATACGGAGGTAATGCTGTCTCTGTAATAGAAAAAAATCCGTATATTTTAATTGATGACATACCTGAAGTGGGATTTAAAACAGCCGATAAAATAGGCAAGACAATAGGAATATTGTATGATGATTCATTAAGAGTCTATGCAGGTGTTATTCATACGTTAAAAATGGCTCTCCAGTCAGGGCACGTTTATTTACCATACGAAATATTAGTTAACGAAGCGGCTAACGTGCTTCAAATTGACAGTAAAAAAGTTGAATCTGCAATAGACGAAATGGACATCTTATGTAAAATTATAATTAGGATTGACGATAACAATAATAAAATTGTTTATTTGAATTATATGTTTTACAGCGAAGAGTTTATCGCAAAAAAGCTTATTGAGATTGGCTCGTATAATTATAATATTGATGAAAAAAATTTAAATTTGTGTATTGAACAGTTTTCGAAATTTTCGGGTTATGAGCTTGATGAAAATCAAATTGCAGCAGTAAGGCAAGCGGGAGAAAACGGGCTTACAATTATAACAGGCGGACCGGGTACCGGTAAAACATCTATTATAAGAGCGCTGGTGCATTTTTTTACGTCCTGCAAAAAAAAGTGTTTACTGGCTGCACCTACAGGAAGAGCAGCTAAGCGAATGACAGAGTCTTGTGGTGTACAGGCTAAGACCATACATAGAATGCTTGAGTTTTCGGGCGACGAAAGTGACGACGATTCAAAGCTCATATTCAAAAGAGACGAAGAAAATCCACTTGATGCAGATGCTGTAATAATTGACGAAATATCAATGGTTGATACTCATTTAATGTATCATTTACTTAAAGCAATGCCACATCAAGTTCAGCTTATACTTGTAGGTGACAAAGACCAGTTGCCGTCTGTGGGTGCAGGTAATGTTTTGAAAGATTTGATTACATCAAAAAAGTTTCCTGTTGTAACTTTATCTGTAATATACAGGCAAGAAAACGAGAGTTTGATAACTTTAAATGCTCATATGATAAATAAAGGAGAAATGCCGGAGCTTAATAATAAAAATGGCGATTTCTTTTTAATAAACAGAAATACGCCAAGTGACTGTATTGATGCAGTTGCCGACTTGGTTACGCAAAGATTGCCTAATACTTACAATATTGATCCTGTTAAAGATATACAGGTTATAGTGCCATATAAAAAAGGTACGTCAGGAAGCGTCGCTATAAACGTTACACTTCAAAATAAATTAAATCAAAAAGAAAATTTTAAAAAAGAAGTGTCTTTTGAGGATGTTACGTACAGAGAAGGCGATAGGATAATGCAGATTAAAAACAACTATAAAATAAAATGGTTCAAGAAAGACAGACCTGAAATCGACGGAGAAGGCATTTTTAACGGGGAAATGGGTGAGATTGAAAGTATAAATGATAAAGCAAGAGAAATATTAGTACGGTTTGACGATGATAGATGTGCAATCTATAATTTTAATGAATTGAGACAGCTCGAGCATTGCTATGCGATAACCGTACACAAAAGTCAGGGCAGCGAATTTTCATATTGCGTTATACCGCTTGTTGGAAATCCGCCTATGCTTATGACACGAAATATTTTATATACTGCCATTACGAGAGCCAAGAAAATGGTAGTTATTGTTGGAACAAGGGAACACATAAGGTGTATGGCGCAAAATGACAGACAGCAATTAAGGTTTACCGGATTAAGGCGGATGCTTGAAACGTATGAAGCTGATTGATTTATTATACCCAAAGAGGTGTCCTCTTTGCGGAGAAGTTACGTCAGAAAAGATTGGATACTATCCGTTGTGTGAAAAATGCAATATAAAACAAAAAGAAAACAGAATAAATTATAGCGGTGACGGATTCTTTTGCGTTTACAAATACAATGGAAAGTTAAGAGATGCTGTGTTAAAATATAAATATGAAGGAGAAATATGGCTTGCAGAACCATTTGCTTGTATGATAATTAATTACATTGAGCAGAATTACGGATTTGATTCATTTGATATACTTGCTTTTGTGCCTGTAAACGATAAAAGATTATCAACAAGAGGTTATGACCAGGTTTATGAAATAGCAAAAATAATTTCAAAAAAGAAAAAAATACGAGTTGAAAAATTTTTAAAAAAGAAAGAAAACTACGGTGACAATGCTGTTGACCGTAAAGATAGAAGACAAAGAATTTCAGAAGATAAATATTATTTTGCAGGGGATAAGAATTTGATTTACAATAAAAGAGTACTTCTATTGGACGATATTGTAACGACGGGAGCAACTTTAAGAGATTGCAAAGCACTTCTTATTGAAAACGGTGCAAGAAACGTTTGTACGGCTGTCATAGCGTCAGGCAGGAAAGATTTGTGATAAATGAAAGAGGTTAATTATAATGATTGTTTATTCCTGTGATAAATTAGGAATCAGCTTCTCTGGTGAGGCTATATTGGAAAATATCAATATTGCAATAAACGAAAAAGACAGGATAGGTATTGTGGGAGATAATGGCGCCGGTAAAACAACTTTTATAAAGCTGTTAACAGGAGAGTTGTTGCCAACAGACGGATCTGTCATGAGATATAGTAAAATTACACAAGATTTAGGATATCTCCCGCAAAGGGCACAGCTTGTATCTTCAAATAACGTTTATGATGAGTTTCTATGTACGTACAGCGATTTAATTGAAGAAGAGGAAAGAATTTCAGAACTTGAAAACAAACTGAAAACGTGCTCACAAGAAGAAGCACTTGTTATTTCCAATAAATTGAATGCCTTATATGACCATTTTGTGAAAACTGACGGACTTACATATAAAAGTAGAATTGAAAGCATACTTATTGGACTCGGCTTTACAAAAAATATGTGGCATCTGAATATAGATGAATTGAGCGGCGGACAAAAAACGCGTCTTGCACTTGGTAAATTGATATTAAAACAGCCGAAAGTTCTCATATTGGACGAGCCTACAAACCACCTTGATGAAGAATCTATTTTGTGGTTGGAAGAAGAAATATTGTCATTTAAGGGAACTTTGCTTGTTATTTCACATGACAGAATGTTTCTCGATGCTGTTACAAATAAGACTTTGCTTATAGAAAATACGGGAGCATATCTATACAATGCCCCATATACAAAATACATTGAGTTAAGAAATCATGATTTACAGTACCAGGAAAGATGTTACAAGCAGCAACAAAAACAAATAGCAAAAATTGAGGCCTTTATTGAAAAACAAAGACAATGGAATCGAGAAAAGAATATAATTGCAGCTGAAAGTCGCATTAAACAGCTTGAAAAGATGACCATTATTGAAAAACCGGACGAGAGAGACAATACGCCTGAAATTTCGTTTGATATAGACGTTATGGGTGGCAAAGAAGTATTGAACGTTAAAAGCTTAACTTTTGCTTTTCCGGACAAAGAATTATTTAAAGGACTTTCTTTTGAAGTACGCAGAGGCGAAAAAGTATTTATAAAAGGTCCCAACGGCTGCGGTAAATCTACACTACTTAAAATTATAACCGGAAATCTTATTCAAACTGCCGGTGAATACAAAATAGGTGCAAATATAAAATTTTCGTATTATGCACAGGATTTATCTACGTTAAACGACGACAATACTATATTTGATGAGGTTTATGATTACGCAAATAACGGCAGACTTGCGGTTGAATTAATAACGCCGGTTAAAATACGCAAAGCTCTTGCTGCTTTCGGTTTTAGAGGAGAGGATGTTTTTAAGAAAATATCTACTCTCAGTGGCGGAGAAAAGTCAAGAGTTGCTTTGCTCAAAATTGTTTATGACAGAGCTTCTTTACTCATATTGGACGAGCCTACAAACCATCTTGATATTAAAACAAGAGAAGTTCTCGAAAATGCATTGCTTAATTATGAGGGCACGTTGATTGCAGTATCACACGATAGATATTTTGTAAACAAAATTGCCACAAAGGAAATAAATATACCGGAGTATTGCGATTGCATTTCCGTATGCGAGAAAAAAGAACAAAGCAACGCCGGAGATGAGTACCGCAAAAACAAAGAAGAGAAAGCAAAAATAAAAAAAGCTCAAAACCAACTGCAAAAGCTTGAAAAAGAGGCTGAAAAGTTGTGTGAAGAAATTGAGAATATTGATAAAGAATTAGTTGATCCGGCTAAAGCCAGTGATTATGAAGGATTAAATGAGTTGTATAAAAATAAGGTTGAGTTAAATGAAAAATTAGATGAAATTTTATTGACACTTGACTCATTGCGTGATATTCTCGGAGAATAAAATTGATTGAGGTGTTATATGAAAAAAGCTTGTGTAAAAGTATTGTTTTTTGTATTAGTTGTAATCATAGTTATGTGTGCCGGCTGTAATTCGGTAGAAAAACCTGTGAAAGTTGATGGCACAGAGTCTGTGACTGTTAACTCAGAAGGCGAAAAATATAACAATGGACTATGCTTCGTGTTCGACGGAGAAGAAAAGGGTTATACTCTTGAGTCTCCGAAAGCAGGCAGCATTCATGACAGTTCGTCTTGTGAAAAGTGCGGTTATACAGAGTATAACGGTAAAAAAGTATTTAAAATCTGTTCTGACAAAAGAGCTCATAATGGCTTTCTTATTAAATTTACAACGCCGCTTAAAGCAAGTTCTTTTGCCGGTGCTACAATTGAGTGTATGACGTCTGCAAATGCTTCAAATAGTGAAATTAGGCTTTTAAGAGCAAATGAGACAAAAAGTGATTTGTATATTAATGACGATACTTTTTTGGAAAACACGAAGGATAACTGGAAAAATATTAATATCGGTATAAAAGATTTTAATGCATTTTCTGATAAAGAAGGCAATATTGAAGGTATTCAGTTCTTTGTCAGAAATAAGGATAACATTGAGCTTTATATTTCAGAGCTTACACTTAAAATAGATTCAGAAGAGCTTTGTACGATAGATATTACCGATTCGTGCTTTTATGAAAAGGGCGCTGTTGAAGCGATTGCAACGCAGATTAAGGATAATTTTGAAAATGCAAATCTTTCTGCCGAAATTAAAGTCGACTGTGTATCATATTTACAAAACACAACAAAGGACAAAGGTGAAATCGTATATAATGCAGAAGTTACCATGTCAAACGGAAAATTCTTTGCCCATTCAATGATTACAAAAACCATACCAAGTATACATAATGATTGGCTTGAAGATAATGATAGTCTGTATGGTTCTAAGC
>JAGAQK010000088.1 GCA_017622825.1 Clostridia bacterium
CAAGCAGAAGATAAGAGTGTTGTTATTGTTACAATAGGACCACTTAATAACATTGCAGATTTATTAAGAAGTAAAGGCGATTCTTACAGTGATAAAGACGGCAAGACTCTGATTGAGGAAAAAGTATATGCGGTTATAAGCATGGCAGGTTCTGTAGAAAGTAAAAAAAGAGAGTTCAATATAGTGTGTGATGGCAAGGCGGCTAAAATGTTTACTGATGAAATACCTGTGCCTGTTGTGTATAGTGGTGTTGAATTAGGTGGAAAAATTGATTCCGGTTTTACAGCCTGTGAAGCGTTAGTTAACATGGAAAATAACCCAATATTTGATTCTTATAAACTATACAGTGAATATGCAAAGTCAAAACCATATATGAACAAAAGTTATGATTTAACTGCAATTCATTTCGCTTTTGAAGGTGAAGGCGATTTTTATAAGATGTCAGAAGCAGGATATATGGATGTAGATACTGCGCAGGATTATGCCACAGAGTTTATTGTTGATAAAAAAGGGAATTCGTACTATATGGATCTTAATTGTTCGATAGAAGCAATATCTGCAGAATTATCTGACATATTGCTTAATGCAAGAAAAAATCCACCCAAAATACTTAATTTCGGTTCAATGAACGTTGACCATGTATACCAAATGCCTCATTTCGTGGAAGCAGGCGAAACGATAGCCTCCACAGACGTTAAAATTCACGTGGGAGGAAAAGGGTTAAACCAGTCCGTTGCGTTGGCAAAAGCAGGCGCAAACGTATACCACGGTGGCAAAATCGGCAATGACGGAGTGTTTTTGAAAGATTTCCTTGAGAACAATGACGTTAACTGTTCTTACGTTATGAAAGATGATATTATCCCAACAGGGCATGCGATTATTCAGGTCGTACCCTCGGGAGAAAACAGTATTATTATTTATGGCGGCACAAATGCCCAAATTACAGAAAACGAGATTGATATAATACTCGGGAAATTTGACGAAGGAGACTACTTGCTGCTTCAAAATGAAATTTCTAACATTGATTATTTAATCGAAAGTGCACACAAAAAGGGAATCAAGACAATCTTGAATCCATCGCCCATTACAGAAAGTCTAATAAAAAGCAAAAGTCTTGTTTTGCTTGACTGGGTTATTTTGAACGAATTAGAAGCAGAAGCTTTTACGGCAGACAAATCCCTGAAAGAAGTATTTCCGTCTGCTAATATTGTAAAAACATTGGGTAAAAAAGGCGCAATATGCATTATAGGCGACGACGAAATATTCATGCCATCATCTGATTTTGGCGCAGCCGTTGACACTACAGGTGCAGGAGATACTTTTACCGGATTCTTTTTTGCAAATATTCTTAAAGGAAAATCTGCTCGCTATGCAATGAAACAAGCAGCAGATGCAGCAGCGATTTCCGTAACAAAAAATGGTGCGGCAGAATCAATACCGCACCGAGTAAAGTTGTATTAAAATTTAAGATTTATTTCTTTTTTCTCTTGTATACAACGAGTAATACAACAAGAGCTATAACAGCGAGTAAGTCAAAAATTATAAAAGCAATAAATAAAGGAGACTCACTGTTTTTTGACGTGCCTGCATCGGCTGCGGTTTGAGTCGGCTCAGTCACGTTAGCAGTGGCTTCTATTGTAGGTGCCGCAGAGTTAGAAATGTTTGGTGTTTCTGTCGGAATGGGTGCTTGTGAAGCTGTAGGTGCTTTTGTTGCGGTTGGCGTAAGCAATTCCGTAGCGGTAGGAGATTGCGTTGGGATTGCTGTCGGTGTTTTGGCGGGAGTAGGCGCAGTGGTTTTCGTGGGCTCTATTGTGGGTGTTGCTGTCGGTGTAACCTCAACAGTAGGTAAACTGCCGCTCAAAGTAAGGGCTTTGATGTACATAGTGTCACCGGCAGCACAAGAGTTGAAAAAGTCAAAGCGCAAAGAGTTAATGAAACCTGTCCAGCCTTTAGCGTTAGAAAAATCTATAGTAAGTTTATGGTATTCGCCATCGCGAGTCATCTTTGCAGTATTGAGACAATATGCGGGGTCAGCGTTGATATTGCTACCCACCTGATAGAAAATTTGCCCGGTAGGGGACTTTTGACTGTTTGAAACAGGAAGCATATATTCAATCGTAAGATATTTGTATTTTGATGTCGAGATTCGAGGCGAAGCCAAACCGTAATTGACTGTAACGTAGGGGTCGAAACCGCTGCCTGAAACAAGCTTCAATGTATCATTTGAAACATTGAAATTAGTGTCATTTACAGGCCCGTTGACATAAGCTATATTCGCCGGATTTGAAAAATCAATCACAGAAGCATCCTTTGTCTTATCAGGTACAGCAGGAATATCGCCTTGAGCGCATCTCTCGCCGCCAACAGAAAGAATAAGCATATTAAGGATTTGCCTTTCACCGGCAGAGTCTGATGGGTGATTAACGACGGAATAATTAGTGTTCTGCTTAAGTATCATTGTAGCAGAGCCGCCACCATCAAGAGTAAAAGCATCTTTTAAATCAAGCTCTTTTGCTATATCATCAAAAAGAGAACCCGGTACACCGCGACGAGAACCGTTAGAAGTGGCACCGTATGTAATCATAACAACATTACCCGAATTATTAATGCCGATGAGAGTTGCAGGGTAGTTGTTTTCGATGCCAACCGGAGATGCTGTGCCATCGGTTGCAAACGGGATATGACCTGATATGGCATCTGTAACTTTTTGCCATTGTTTAGTATATTTGCCATATTGGTCATAAATAGAAACTTTGATGTTTACTTTATCTCCGACTTTATACGATGAAATAGAGTTGAGCCTTGAGCCTCTTGCGGTCAATATAATATAATTAGAATTAGTACTCATTGTAGGTGCACCGGCACCGGGTGCATATATTGTCTCAACCGTACCTGAAATATCAGTACCATGTTTAATCACATAATCAGAAGTAGAATCAATTTTAATCTTAACCTCAAAGGCATCATCATTCGCGTAAATGTTTTTAGGCCCCTTATCGGTATACATGACTAAAGTATTGTAAGCAGGCAAACGATTTATACCGTCGGCAGTAGCAGAAGTATTTCGTGTGGTGTTTTTAATTATAACTTCAGCATTAGGATTGGAAATAACAGGAACAAAATCACTCGTAATACCAAAACTAATTTGGTCAGAATATCCGAGTACAGCACTGTTTGTGACAAAATGTTCCTGCGGCATTCTATCAGAAGTGTAAATCTCTCCGCAAGACATTGTAAATCCAAGAGAAGTAGAAAAAGAACCACCTTCTGCAAAAAGCTTTTTGTTGCTATTGTAAGGCTCAGTGGCGCTACCGGTATAAATCCACCACAAATCAGCGTTTATTGCGGCAACAGGGGTAAGGGCAGGATTGGCTTTATCAAAACTGTTTACAATAGATGTACCTGTCTTGTAAGCGTGACTGGCATTTGAACCGCCATATACGGAGTTAAGGTAAAGATTTTTTGTAGATAAATCAGCCTCAACAATATTAAACTCAATGCCTTTGGTACCGCCATATTTCGTACCCGCAGCAGCAGTACTCTGAGTGTAAGTGACTCCATCGGCTAAAGTTTTCGTAGTATTAAGCGTAGTTTGTGAAAGCACAGAATTAGCGGGAGTCGCGGCAAAAGCGCAAGGCGACAGTAATGAAATAATCAAGAGTGTGATAACAAAAACAAAAATGATCTTTTTCATATAATAACCCCCCCTTAACAAAAATATTACAGCAAAGTTTATAAAAGGGAAACAAAAAAGGAGCTGTTATAACAGCTCCCTCGTATGGCGCACCCAGCAGAGCTCGAATCCACAACCTTCTGGTCCGTAGCCAGACGCTCTATCCAATTGAGCTATGGGTGCATACGTGTACTCAGTCTTTGAGCAACGTTGGATATTCTACACGATAATTATATGGATGTCAAGATAAAATTTTGATATGAGAACAAACCGGAATATCATAAAAATCAAAGTACTTATTTTCTAATGGTATCCATTTTTCGGTAAAAACTGAAAGCTTGTCAGCACCGTTTCGACTTAAAATTCGCTTGATTTGTGTATCATGGTCTACACTCATAAAAATTTTCAAGTCGATTTTCTCACTCCACAAAGGGTGGTGACTGTAAACACCCTCAATAATGCTTATTGGCGAAGCCTCGACTTTTACGGAACGGTATTTTCCTGTTTGACATGAAAAAGCTTTATATGTGAACTTTTCTCCGGAAAGTATACCGTCAATTACCTCTTTATTAAAGCGTTCGGAATCCACGTTGCCGCCCGGGGTATTCAATCGCTCGGCAGTCCTAAGCAAGGGGGGAAGGAAAAAATCATCGGTGTGGAAGAGGTTTCCGTTTACAGCCGCAGCAATGTGAGAGGCAAAAGTGCTTTTGCCCGCGCCGGAATTACCGTCGATAGCGACAATGCAAGTACCTTTAACAGAAATAATATCTTTGATTTTTTTTATTATGAGCGCAGGAGCGGAAGCTCTTGTAACAACTTGGGTTTTGTTCATATTGACTTCTCCTTGAAATTCCCTATAATTACAATATGTTATTATACATTTTAATCGTGTAATTAACAATGCTTTGGAGGATTTTTATTATGGATGATATGAATTTTCGGACAGAAGATACAGTAAACAAAGAAACACAAGCTCAACCTGAGGCAGTTGCCAAAAAGCCGAGCAAGATTATACAAATATTGAAATTTGCCATAATCCCGCTTGCTGTTTTTTTTGCATGGCTTGTTATCAATTATGTTGTACAATTTTTGTTCTCGTTTTTTGTATCAATCGGTGTTGCGGTATCAAATCCCGGATTAGCACCTTCTAAGCTTGAATCGATGGCACTTGATTATATATACAGCAACATTTCTCTAATGTATTTGATTATATCAGTTGTTTTTATAGGCATCTTCTTGCTCGTACAAAAACTATCTCGGTTTTCAAGGCACGTAGGATTAGAATATAAAAAACCGGCAACACCTGTTGTTGTTACATCTTTGTTAATCGGTACATTCGTCGGCGTAATTGCCAACATAGGACTTGAACTTATGAGCTCATGGCTTCCCAAATCATGGGTCGAAGGCAATCAAGAAAGCGTAAGCGCTTTCGACGGCGGTAACGAAATTATTATGCTTCTTGCAGTAGTTGTGTGTGCACCGATTGTTGAGGAGTTGCTGTTTAGAGGATTTATATATAATGCACTTAAAAAAGTATTTAATATTATACCAAAAGTTTCCACCAATAAATCCCGAGTTATTTCAATGGTTAGTGCGGCAGTGCTTACGTCTGCGCTTTTTGGCATATACCACGGCAACATATTGCAGGCGCTATACACAGGCGTTCTTTCACTGTTTATGGTTTGGGTTTACGAAATGTCAGGTTCGATTTTCACAAGTATTCTCGTTCATTGCGCTTTTAATTTTGCCGGTATGCCAACGTACCTTTTACAAAACTCATTAGGCGCAATACCATCGCTAATATTGTGCGGAATACTCGCGCTTGTTACTGTTGTGTTCACATACCGCATTTGCAGAATTAAAGCGGCATAAAAAGAGGCGAGATACGTTGGGTACTATCAAAAAACTTTGGCAGAAATATAAACAATTTATTTTGTTTTGTTTAGTAGGTGTATCAAATACTCTTGTGGCACTGATTGTAAGCAGTATTTTTCTTTTTATATTAAAAAAAGCCGGCCTTTCGCTTGTGATAGCAGGAGCATCAGTTGCAGCAGGTTTAAGTTCTGTAATAGGGGATATAGCAGGAGCTGTAAACAGTTATATTTTAAACAGTAAATTCGTGTTTGACGGACGAAATAAGCAGACAGGTGCGCGTTTCGTAGCATCGTTTATACTGTATACTGTACTGAGCGCGGCTCTTGTTATGCTTGTAAGCCACTTGGGCGTACCGGAGGGGCTTTGTAAGCTCGTTGTAACGCCTGTGATGATTATAGAAAATTTTCTTGTAAATAAATTGTGGGTATTCAAAAATGACAAAAGATAGAGGCTTTTATTCCAACTTTTTTTCTTTATGGAAAATTTTGGTGTTAAATAACATAATAATTTTAGGCGTAAATCTTGCAGATAACATAATGCTCGGCAGATTTGATGAATTTGCGCTTGGCGGTGCTACTGCATGTAATCAGGTGCAATTTGTGTTTCAACAAGTGATTCTTGGCCTTTCGAATGCTGTTGTTGTACTTGGCAGCCAATATTGGGGAGAAAAAAGGACAGGCCCTATAAAAAAACTGTCCTCGGCAGCAGTTGCACTCGGTATAATATTTTCGGCAATACTATTTGTTTTTGCATCGGTTATGCCGGAAAAAGTTGTGGGTCTGTTTACGGACTCTCAAAAGATAATTGAAGAGGGTGTGACGTATTTAAGTATAATAAAATACACGTATCCGGTTTTTGCGTTGACAAACATAATACTTGCAATATTGCGTTCTGTGGAAAGCATCAAGGTGGGTTTCTACGTATCAGTTACAACGCTCGTATTAAACATATCGCTCAACTACGTATTGATTTTCGGCAAGCTCGGTTTCTCTCCTATGGGCGCGAAAGGTGCAGCTATTGCAACGCTCATAGCCAGAATAGGCGAACTTATTTTTGTAATCATTTATGTGTTGTTTATAGAAAAGAAAATAAAATGGAGCGTAAGTGATCTGCGTCATCAAGATAAATCTCTTGTAAAAAAATATTGCAAAACATGTATACCCTTTGTTATAACAGATGGTTTGTTCGGGGTGTCAACGGCGCTTCAAACTGTAATTTTAGGACACATGACGGAGGCGGCACTAACGGCGAATTCCGTATCAACAACATTGTATCAGGTGCTCAAAGTAGCGGCAGTAGGCTCTGCCAGTGCTGCTGCAGTAATTATCGGTAAAACGATAGGTGAGGGCAAAACGATAGAAAAAATAAAAGAATATACAAAAACGTTACAGATAATATTCTTGTTAATGGGTATTGCTACAAGTATCATTTTGTTTATTGTCAGGATACCCATTGTATCTATGTATAACATTTCGGACGAAGCGAAAAGTCTTGCAAATGGCTTCTTGCTGGTGCTGTGCGTAACGTGCATAGGAACTGCATATCAGATGCCTACAAACACAGGTATCATAAGGGGCGGGGGAGACTCTAAATTCATTCTGATTGTAGATATAATCAGCATTTGGGGAATCGTGCTACCGCTGTCTTTTGTCGCTGCATTTGTATGGAAGTGGCATCCGATTGCAATTATTGCATGTTTAAATGCCGACCAGATTTTTAAAAGTGTGCCGGCATTTATAAAAGCTAACAGATATAAGTGGATAAGAAGATTGACCAAATAAATAATTTGTATCAGTCAAAGAAAACGGGCTTGCCTGTTTTAGATGAAGTATAAATAGCTTCAAGTATTTGAGACACAACGTATGCTTGCTCAGGCAGAACGACTGGTTGTGTATTCTCAACAACGGATTTAATCCACAAAGCTGCTTCAATGTCAGAAGGTGAGCCTTGTGCTCCATCATAGAATGCCACTCCGCCTGCGCTTGTGTTAACCTCAGTAACAGTATGACGGTCAAATTCAACCTTGTTGATGCTCAGCTTGTTGTTTTTGATTTGCAATCCTGCACGGCTGCCGCAAAGTACGCAGCTACCTTCTTCTACAGGCTCGGAAGTATTAAGCGCCCAACTCGTTTCGAGCATAATCGTAGCACCGTTTTTCATACGTATAAATGCACACGCAGAATCCTCCAGATTTGTTGTACTTACTCCGTTATCGCCCCAAGGGTTGCCTGCTTCGGGGTGCTCGATTTTTTTGTGCGTTTTTCCAACAACCATTTCAGGCTCATAATTATTCATTAAATAAAGAGTCAAATCAAGCGAGTGTGTAGCGATATCGATAATAGGGCCGCCGCCTTGTTCTTCTTCATTAAGAAATACGCCCCAGTTTGGTGTGCCACGTCTGCGAAGTGCCAAACAGTTTACGTAATAAATATCTCCCAGCTCTCCTGAGTTGATGTATTTTTTAGCAAAAGCTGCTTGCGGTTTGTAACGGTGCTGGTAGCCGATTGTGAGGAGCTTGCCTGTTTCTTTTGCAGCGTCAAGCATTCTCTTTGCATCCGTAGCTGTCTTAGCCATCGGCTTTTCACACATTACGTGTTTTCCTGCATGAAGTGCGTCTACGGAAATCTGCGCATGCTCCAAATTCGGCGTCAAAACATGTACAACTTCAATTTCAGGATCCTTTAACAATTCATGGTAATCTTCATATACCTTTGAATCAGGAGTGCCAAATCTGTTTTTTGCATTAATGGCACGATCTAAAATGATGTCGCAAAACGCGACCATCTGCACGTTATTTAATTTTGATAAGGATGGCATATGCTTATTGTTTGCAATACCACCACAACCAATGATACCAATTTTTACAATTCTACTCATAAAAATCTCCCTTTCAAAAAAACAAAGTTTTATTAATAGGTGGATTATATATGAATACGGCAGTAAAGTAAAGTTAAAAATAATAAAAAAAAGAGCTGCGAAAACAGCTCTTTTTTTTGGATGCGGAACTAGGATTCGAACCCAGAC
>JAGAQK010000089.1 GCA_017622825.1 Clostridia bacterium
ACCAGACCATACTCCAGCAGTCTCTTAATCTCCGCCGCGCGATAATTCTCATCAGCAGCACCAACTATAACAGCCACAGAACGCGTCGTCCCGTCACTCACCGTCGCCACCATCGCAAAACCATCCTCACTGCTACCCACTATAAGACCATCACTCTCCGGGTAGAACTTACCGCGGGTCAAGTTGTTCGCAGAAACCATTTCCGTCTCGCCCTCGCCCGTGGAAGTGTGCTGAAACTTGCCGTAAGTCAGCTTTGTAAACTCGGTAATCGCCACATGCTTGTGAAGCACCTCACAGCCAAGAATCGCCAAATCAAACGCCGAAGTAAACTGGTCATTCTTGATGCCGGTACAATCAGTATAGGAAGTGTCAGCCATGCCAAGCTCAGCCGCTTTCGCATTCATCATCGCCACAAAATTCTCCTCAGTGCCGCCAACACCCTCTGCAAGCACGTACGCCGCATCGTTAGCAGAAGCGATACAAACAGCCTCAATGGCCTGTTTCACCGTGATAACCTCATGCTTATAGCCGTCAAGGAACACGCGCGCCCTTCCCGCAGAAATCTCCTGCGCCGCCACGGAAACCTCCAGCGGACTCTCCATAGTGAGCTTCCCGGCCGCCATCGCCTCATAAACAAGATATAAAGTCATAAGCTTATTAACATTACCCACGCGAATCTTGTCATGAGCCGTTCCGCCGGACTGCACAACCTTGTTGGCATCCGCGTTACCAATGGCATAAGCCTTAGACGTGATTTTCTCAATAGTAGTATTTTTATAAATATTCCCCGACTCAGTCTTGGAAAACTCAGCCGACACAACAGACGACAGCACAAAAATATTCATTATTGCAATAACCAAAAGAATGCATATAGATTTCTTCATTATCATCCCTCCAAAAACAACAACAATTCGCGCACGGCCTGAAAGTCTGCGTCAAAAACATCCTTCAAGCTCCTGTTATAAATCTGGCTCGCCGGGTGGTAAAGCGGTACGAGCTTCGTATCAAGTTTTCCTGTTGCTACGGAATCCACCCGCACATCCGCTGCTTTACCGTGGCAACTACCTATTTCGAGTATACCACAGCCGGAGGCAAAACACAAAGATTTTAACGGCACATTTCCAAGTGTCAAAATGAGCTTTGGCCTTATAAAACAAATTTCCTCTTTAAGCCATGGCAGCATGGCACGTATCTCAGGCATTGTTGCCGGCCTGTTCTTAAAACTCCCCGGGCGGCTGCCTTCTTTCATCAATCTGTACTTTATAGCATTAGTTATATACAACCGCTTACGATTTATACCTGTTTTAAGAAGAATTTCGTCCAAAATCGACCCTGCCTTACCGACAAATGGCCTCCCTTGCAACACCTCGTCCTTGCCGGGTGCCTCGCCAATCAAAACAACGTCCGCATCACACGGGCCGTCGCCATACACAAAATCGAGCCTCATATCAGGAGCTCCCCGGCGCGACAATTTCTCATAAAACAAATTAAGCTCTCGCAAATTGCCAAACGTCACGGCTGCACACTTCCCATAAAAATGTTATCGCATCTGATATAAAGATAATCCGTATATCCCGAATACTCCACAAGCAATGTCAAATCATACTCGCCGCTATTAAGCTTCTCTTTGTCTATTTCGTTCCTATTCTCGATTTTTTTAACCTGATACGAGAAACGTTCGCCCCTCATGTCAGTTACCGTTAGCTTATCGCCGGCATTCACATTATTCACAAAATCCATCTGTCCCTCTTCATCAGACAGCGCGATTATCAGCGAATTATTGTACACACTGCCGCTATATCTGCACGGCACCGCCTTTACTGCTTTCTCGTCCCATACGGAACGCACCGGCACCCTATACTTATGTGTGCTCATTTCGAGTACGGCAACGTAACTCTCTCCGTCAATTTCCATTGACGGCATAACGTTGTTCCCCTTCTCCTGCGGAACGCTGTCTGATATATTCGGCATCAACTCATCAATAGAAGCAAGAGCTTTCGCAGTATCTATATCAAGTCCTCGCATATTAAAGAATAACAGGCCGGCTGCTGCAACTAAGAGTACTGCACCGATAATAATAACAAAGTTATATATAACTTTTTTGTTTTTGTTAGTCATAATTCTCCCCCTTTATTCTTCTTTTTGCTTCTTTTTCTTTTTTTCTGCCTTTTTGTCTGTTTTCTCGACAGCTTCGCTATTCTCGGCGTTATTACGCGATTTACGAACATCATCCAAAGTAACTTTTCTATACTTACCAAACTGCGCTCTATCATCAAACATAAGCACAACAAGACCAATAACAAGGAACGGCAAAAGCATTATAGGCGTTGCCACAAGCGGATCAATCTGCGCCGAGTCAGCTATAACCCTGGCAACCTCAGACGTCTCAATATTAGGCACTCTGTGTCCCCTCACAAGAAGCCTGTGCGAGTTGATGCCGTAGGGCGTACATGTGAACAACGTACAATAATCTTCACCGGCAACAATCCCAAGCTCTTCTGTCTGGTCAGGCTCAACAATTAGAATTCTATCAACTTCATAAGTGTAAATATCATTAAGAACAGACACCATAAACCTATCTCCAACAATAAGCTCATCAAGGTCAGTAAAAAGTCGCGCACTCGGCAAGCCTCTGTGTCCTGACATTACGGAATGTGTACTCGGCCCGCCAACAGGCATGCTCGACCACTCAAGATGTCCAATTGCAATTTGCAAGACTCTTTCCTCTGTACCGTGATATATTGGAAGCGACACGCCAATCGTTGGTATATCAATATATCCCATAACACCATTCGGAGATACATTCAATAATTTATTATATGCATCTTTTTGCTCCTGTGTAAGTGCAAAGCCAGTTTGTCTACCAAGAAGCCATTTATTGTATTCCTCGGCAGCATCAATCAAAGCCGCCTTCTCCGCAGCATCAAGAGCAGCCAAACTCTCTGCATATTCTGCAATAGCTCTTGATTGACGAAATGAATTCCAATATTCACTTAAAGGCGGATACAGCAATAAGGACAGCCCTACAATGAAAACTATAATCAATATAAGATATGTCATACGACTTTTATTCATTAAAAAACTCTCCTTAGAGCTGTGTTGCCGGGGGTGTAGGAGCCCCCGGCATTCACAACGATAAATCTAATAATTAAAAATAATCAATAAATTAATATCAATCAAATCTTAAATTATTTCTCAGCAGCCATACGTCTCTTAGATGTGATAAGTACGAAAGCAACAACCATCATAATACCACCAACTGTGAAGAGAACTTTAGTACCTGTACCACCTGTTGAAGGAAGAAGTGTACCAGCTTTGTTCTCAACTTCAACTGCAGTAGCAGCATCGCCATCCTGAGTATATGAACCATTCTCATTAATAACAACTGTGATGTCACTTGCAAGCTTGTTGTAACCTGCAGGAGGATCTATCTCTCTCAATGTATATGTCTTAGCATCAAGACCTGTAATGTTTACTGAACCTGCAGTAATAACAGTTGTTGTTGTTTGATCATCAGCTGTTGCAACACGATAATTATCACCATCATTAACAAATGCTACTTTTGCACCATTCAACAATAATTCAAATGTAGCACCAAGCAATTCTTCCCCATTTTCATCAACCTTATTGAGGTCAAATTTCCAAGTATATGTTGTTGTTGTAGCCTCTGCAGTTTCAAAAGTATTCGAATATTTCAATTTTGCTGTATTGGGGTTACCCTCTCCAGCAACTACTGCAGCTGCAGTCAATTTCGCGCTATATGTTATAACTATATCTGTATTAGCAGTTATTTTATCAAGATAGCTCTGTGCAAAAGTAATTGTAAAATCGGGATCTGTACCTGTAGCTAATGTATAATCTGTATCTTTTGTTGCTCCTTGTATTACCAAAGAACTAGCATCAAATACCAATCCATTACTCATTGTATCCTCAACGATATATGCTTCAGCACCTTTTTTTGCTTTCACTGTAATTTGAAAGTTAACAACATCTCCAATTTTGGCAGTGTTTGAATCTTCCCAATCAAACGCAGCTGTATCATCGTTATCAACCTTTTTTTCTATTGTAGGTTCAGTGTTTTTCTCCTCGATTGTAGCATTAGGAGCTGTGCTGTTAAGTGAGCACAAAGTACCAAGTGTTGTACTTACTACATAGTATCCAAGCTCTAAACCCGTAAAAGAAACAGTAGATGAACTAGCTGTTTGGGATGCAGCGGGTTCTATTTCATTCTCTTCTGCGTAAGCAATCAATGCCTTTGCAAATTCTTCAATCTTAGCTTCATTAACACCAGTAATATAACCCAAATTATCGCTACTGTAAGTTACATATGCTTTATTCGCTGGAACATTAAAGAATGCAGCAAAATCAGCATTAACCTTATAAGTTGCCTGTGCGTAGTTATCTGTGATTGTCTCAATATCAAACACCTGATATGCTTTGTAAGTGTGATTTTTAACAGCATCACCAATAGTAATTGATCCACCAGTAGCGTAATTAATATCCGCGAATGCGGGTGCTGCCATTGAAAGAACTAACATTGCGCTTAATAATACGCTAAGTAAAACTTTAAGTTTTTTCATTTTCTTTTCCTCCATTTTTAAATACTTTTTTATTTATCTATACGTTCTTTAAGGTTTGTCCTTCTTTGAATCATCACGTCTTCCTTTGTCGGTGAAGCAACACATCAAGAATACAACTGCCCCTACCAACAGTACGTAACCTAATGCGAACTGTGAAGCTGTAAACTTCTCGCCACTTCCTCCGGTCTCCGGCAGACTGTAAAGATTCAAAGTGTTAACAAACGCTACAGATCCGTTAAGATCATCAATACTTTCATAATTACCTTGGGTTTCTTTATCTGTAACATTGCCGTCCTTGAACTTTTCTATGCTCTCTATCTCGGCTGTCAGATTACCCTCGGCATCTTTATTAACTTTTACAGTTACAACGTACGCCGTTGAGTCGTAATCAATTATTGAAACTTTCTCCCCATTGTCCGTCGCTTCTATAATTTTATAATACAAATAAGTATCCCCAACTACATCGAAGTCCTCTGCAAGGTATTTTAACAAAACGTCCTCTGTGACAATACCATTGTTCTCCTTGCCACTTATTGTTATTTCAATTATATCAATTTCCTCGCTGTTGTCAACTATATAATTTCCGCTAACTTTGTCTATCTGGTAAACGCTAAACTTGAACGTAAAGTTCGAGTTATCCGTTGCATTTACAAGTTGCTTGCTGATTGTTAACGGGATTTCAGCACCGCACTGCACGTTATTAATGGTAATCGTCACATTATTATTAGTACTATCAATAACACCCGTTACGCCGCCACCGGTTGCAGCCGTTCCACCCGTATACTGCGCAACAAATCCTGCCGGTCCATTATCAAACACTTCTTTTACAGTGTAGGTCGCCCCGTCAACGATACCTATTATCGTTACAGTTTGGTTTGCTTTTATCTTAATAATGCCCTCTGTTTGAACCGTGCGCTCTTCTGTACCCACTAAGTAAGTTGTACCTACAGGCAACGGAACGCCGTCGAGCTTAACCTCCACGCTAAATTCCATATTATTATAAATATCGCTATTGTCAGTATCAATCAGCTCAATTGTTTTATTTATTTTCAAATCATAAAGAGTATCAACCTTGACAGTGTTCTTGAATTTAACTGTCTGTGTCTCAACTGGTGACATTACAGAGCTCATGTAACCATCGAAGCCGGTTGCTGCGTTCGAATCATTGGTAGCATTACTTTCTGGGACTATCACACCCGAG
>JAGAQK010000090.1 GCA_017622825.1 Clostridia bacterium
AGGTTTCTTCAAAACAACTATAAGTACAGACAAAACAGCAATTACTACAATTACAGCCGCTGCAATTATAACGATTGTAAGCATATCAAGTTTGCCTGCGTTTGCATCATAATTGTATCTGTAATTAAATCTGTTGTTAGGGGCAACGTCACCCTTGTCGATAAAAAGCATTATGTCATCTTCTTCGGGAATATTGTCTGCGAATTTAAAGTCAACAGTAAACTTATCGCCCGAAACGTTAACAACACTCTTGGGCACACTGATTATCATTTCCTTGCCGCTGTAATTGATTGCAGCCTCTCCGGCAGAAGTAAATTCATACTTGCCGTCAGCACCGTAGCTTTCAATAGATGTAACATTTCCGTTTATTGAACGATTAACAACATAATCATAACCGTGCCAGCCCGTATTATAATCTGCGTCTGTGTTGAGCAAAAGATTCATCCAGTTTGTACCTTCGGGAGCAGTGATATCTTCAACCGTCCTCGCATAGAAGTAAAGATTGTTTGCATCAGAAGCAACTCTTACTTCCTCAAAGTCATTTCGACCGGAATCGTCAGTATAATAATATTTCTTAGCATTTACAGAACCCGGATGATCTCTGTGCATTGTATCATAAAGGTCATCATAGAAAGGACTGCCGTTTTGGCTTATATTTGAAAAATCATTTATATCAACAGTCATTTGCTCATTATAAACAGGAATATCTCTCGCGCCCTTAAACTGTCTGATATAACTTGTGAGCATATAGTAATAATTATCGCCGTAACCGCCCTTCATAGGTGCGATATCGCGCGAATATTCCGCAGAATATACGTCAACAAAATACGTGTCGCCTTTTTCGTTTGTCTGACCTGCAAAACGTTCTCTTTTTTCTGATATGAATCGCTGCGCCATCCACTCATTCCACTGAGTTACTAGTACAAACTGAGGATCCAATTTAAGAGCGTATGTCCACTGCTCTTCAAAATATATACCAAGCTCAGGTTTTTCCTGGCTTCTCAAAGGCTGTTCACCCTGTGAGTAACTCTTACCAATACCTGTTGTTGCATGCTGCGCTGCAGAAACAGAAACCATTTCTCTTTCTTTCTCTGTATTTCCCAATGCCCAGCCACCTTTTTGTCCTGTAGCACCGTTTGTTGAAGAATATTCAAGCCAAGGCCATTTACCTTCTCCGCCTGCCCAAGCCCAGCAGTCACGTGTCTCAAAAAAGTCTTTAAACTCTGCTACAGGCACATCTGCTTTACAAAGCATCAAAGGCTTATCATTTATTGTATACAAAACATCATCGTAATCACCTGATTTATAATAAGTTTCGTAAATTTCTCTTAATACTTCAGAAACAGAAGCCTTCGGACCTGACGCCCTTATCATCCACGTAGCTTTAAGATAAGATTGACCTTCTTTTTTTCTTGCCATATTCTCTTTAAAGAACGCCTCGTAGGCATCATGATAAAGATAACCGTTACCGGCGTCAAAAAAGACTCCATCAACGCCTGCATCACAGAGCATTTGAATATCTTTTCTGATTACCCACGGGTCATCACTTCTGTAATATCCAAAATACGGTTCATCCCAATAGTGAAAAGACGTAACGCCGCCCCATCTGTATCTGCCTGTTTCTTCACCATATTCAAGAATGTCAGCAATGTTATAAATACCGACAACGTGCATTGGTAAATGCCATGTATAATAGAACATAAGAACCTGCTTTTCTTCCTGCACGTCTCTTACAGTCTCACCCGTTGCCACCCACCTATCAAGATCATCTATGGCAACCCACGTATCGCTCATAGTGTCTCTCACATCACCATAATCAGGTGTCTTAAGAATATAATCTTTCTTAGCTGCCGAAGCAGGCATAACACCTGAAAAAATAAATTGGAAAGTCAAAACAAATATAATGACTGCCATCGGTGTCAAAATAAACGCTCTTTTTTTACTAAAAGTATCCATTAGACTTCTCTCCTATGCAAAATTCAAACATTGGATTCATTCTATATTATGCGTAGTAAACAAGTCAAGTATATTTTGTAAACATTTTATATCCTTAAAAATAAGACGTCACAATTTCTCCAATCAGTCTGTCTGTTACCTCTTTGTCTGACGCTTTTTTTCTTTCCTCTTCCTTAATTAAATTCAAGTATCTCTTCATATTTTCCTTGCCTTTCACTAAACACGCCTCATATTTTTCCTTTAATATTTCCAGCTCCGTGGCATACTTTTCATCAGTACCTGCCACAACACACGTCTCATATATATCAATTATGCCATCTCCGCTTCGTTCCGGGAAATATTCATGCGGCGCAGTACTGTCAAACACGCACAAACCCAACTCTCTCACTATTATCATATCAATGCTTTTGGGGTCCAGTGCGCAATGATACATTTCAACGTCATATCCTGCATTAATTCCTGCTGTCGCAAGCTTTTTTAAAAATGTCGACTTTCCTGTACCGGGTCTTCCTTTAATGTAGTATCGATTTTTCGTTTTTAATGACAGCTCCTTTATATAATTCACATTTCCTCCCGTCGTCATTGCACCGAAAAATCTGTGGATATCTTTCCCAACTATTTCCGCTTTAGTTTCCTTTTTTACAGAAAAAAACATTTGCGTTGCCACCGCTCCCAGTTCATTCAATCTATCAAAATCGGTGTTTTTTATATAAATTTCTTCCTGCTTATCGTGTATTTTCTTTGCTTCTTCAAATAAAGCACTTGCTTCCCGCTTCACATTGTCGTACTTTTCGTATATTTCACTTTCAAAATACACTCCCAGCGACATTTCAGGCACAATCACCCCACATACGGAATTCTCGCGGCTGTCATGTATGATTTCCGTACAATACCCGCGTTCTTCTGCCCTTCGCACAATTTCCGCTACCGTTGCCCCACTCGTTTCGTACGTAAAGCCCCTAAGCCGCAAAGTGTTCTTTAATCTTGAAAAATTCGAATTGTAAAACGACACTCCGCTTGGAAATTCAGTGCTTATAAAATAATGTAAATGATGCAAATCGACTCGCCTGCCTCCAAATTATTATACATTTTTATTATACTCATTTTGGCTTACTTTTGTGATTAGCTTATTGACTTGAAATTTTATGTATGATATAAATTTCTTATGTTATGTTTAAACTGCTTTACAAGGAGGGGAAATTTTATGATTTCAAAAAAAGCTCTTACGTCATTTTTGGCTCTTCTGCTTTCTTTTGTTATGATGTTTTCACTTTTTACAGGTTGCGGCGGGAACGCTGACAAAAAAGGCGGCGAGCCGTCGCCGTCTGCTGAACCTACTCTTTCACCGGAGGAAATTGCGGCAGCCGAGGCAAAAGCAAAAGAAGAAGCTGCACTTGCTAACTTTAAGTCAAGCTTCTACGAGACTTATCAAAATGACAATTTTGACGCCAAAAACATTGTTCTTACTTTTGCTGCAATAAGCGATACTCACATAGGACTTTATGATCAGACAGCTAAAGTTGACAAAGGTATGAGTTTTCTCAGCCGCCGCTTACAGAACGGACTTGATGCCGTACTTGTCAACGGTGACTTAACGAACCATTTCCGTGCTACTAAAAATGAAGCTTTGATTACAGAAGCTCGCGACGTTTTACTTAAGCACGTGCCGGAGAACACAGTGTTCTTTTATTCATTAGGCACTGCTCATGATGCCGACGGTTTTAACACAACGACGAACCGCTCCGGCAAGGAGCAAAGAGCTGCTTTCAACACAGCACTTGGAAGCAGATTTGTTGCAGCAAACGTTGAGACCGAGGATGAGAGAATCAATAATGGCTTCAAGCATGCTATCGTTAACAATTACCACTTTTTATCAATTGACAATGATGCTGCTGACTACAGCAAAGCTGCCCTTAATTTGCTTAAAAAGACTCTTACAGAGCTAACCGAGGCAGAGCCCAACAAGCCTGTTTTCGTAATGACGCACATACCTGCGTATTCAAGCCTTGAGACTATATTAAAGAACTATCCTCAAGTTATTTATTTTACTGCGCACGAGCACATTCCGTTCAATACTCCGCAATCAATTGAGCAAAAGAAATATACAACTCTTGCGATAGGCGGATTTGGTTACTACAGGGAAAATTCTGTTAACTCTTTGAGTTTGCAGGATAACAATAACAATTATGAATACGGTCAAGGATATCTTGTTGAAGTTGATAAAAACAGTAACACAC
>JAGAQK010000091.1 GCA_017622825.1 Clostridia bacterium
GAGTACATCGTATATACGTTGTCAAGCACCAAATGGTTTATGTTGTATTCTTCTTTTGATACAACTACCTCTATGACATCTTTTTTTATGCTATCCGAGCACATTTTTCCTTGCAAAATATTAACGTGCTTTTCAAACCCTGTCATGCTCTGTATGCTGTACGTTGTATTTTGCAGCATAAGATTTTCAAGGTTGCGAAGATATCTTACTTTGAGGTTACGAAAAGAATCGTTAATCTTTACTTCATTTTCTTCAAATGCTTCGTTAAATTCTTCTGTAGTACTGCTTATTGTATCCAATATAAGCTGCGGACCGTACTCACCTCTGTAGTTTATTACTCCGTACATTTCGCCCGGAGATACATATTCATTATTATTATTTGCAAATTTATTCAGCTCCACGTCGAGCATTTTTCTTAATGCTCCGTCCGTGTATATTGGAATTGCTGCCAGAATTGCGGTTATCAACAAGGATCCGAGTATCAGGCAGAAAAACAGCCAAAAGTTATTTGCTATTTTTCTAAATACCGATTTTAGCATATACTCATCATCCTTCTATGATTATCTGTCCTATTTTCAATCCGTCCAATACTTGTGCCTGAGATGACGTCCTGTATCCTATCTGTACAGGCACTTCTTTTTTTAGATTTGTGCTTGCATCTAACATATATACGTATGTCTCTCCGTTGAATTCATAGAGTGCTGAGGTTGGTATTATCAAGCAATCTTCTATTACAAATTCTGTATAATCGTATTTTACCGAGTCTCCGTGTTTTAATCCTTCAGGTGCATTTTTCATTTCGCAAAAATAATATTTGTCTACTATGTGTCCTAATTCTACCTGCAGGTCTTTTATCATAGCATCTGTGCCTACGATTTGTCCTGTAAATTGCTTATCTGACGAAAGTGTATTTCCCTTGCCATCTACCGGTGTTAATGTGAGTGTTTCTCCTACTCTGAACTGTGTCGGTGTGTAATCCGCTCCTCCTGTCAGACGCTCAAACATTACGTATGTGTATTTTGGATCCTCTGAGTCTATTGCAACTATGGTGTCACCGCCGACAATTTCTGTTGTAGAGGAGGCTGCCGTATATTTTGTGTTTATGTACACGACTTTGCCTGATGTTTTTGCATACAATACTGTCTGGTCATATGCTTCTTTGAGGTCTTCGTATCTGATTTTTGCGCTCTTGAGTTCAAGCTCTGCTATATGATATTCGAGCTCTGATATTGAGCCGTTTTTGTATTGTCTTTCTTTTGTTTGGTGTTCGAGTTTTTTCTTTTGATACTCTATCTCTGCATCCAAATACTTATCTTCTACTTCTGCGTTTTCTATTTCGAGAAGTGCATCGCCTTTATTCACGTACTGTCCCATTGACACGTGGAGTTCTGTTACTTTGCCGCCGCCTTGCTTGAATGAGTGCTCTGTATAGAATATGGAGGACACTTTACCTGTTCCTGTTACTGTGCTTTTAAGCGTTCCTTTTCTTACCGTATAAAACTGGTACTCTACCGGTCTTGGTGTTTTCAAGCTCGGGATATCGGGTTCTTCTTCTTCGGGGAAAAGTGAACATCCTCCGAAAAGCACCATAGCTTGTATCAAAGCTACTACTAAAACTAAAATCTTTGTTGTGAATTTTTTCAATTCCTTCATCCTCCTGTTTCTCTATTCCTCTATCAAACCGCCATACCTTGCGGCGTGCTTACCTTTTTCGTATTATTTGCGCAATCGTCTGGCGAGTGCTTCTTTGCCGGCTACGGAATACCCGTAAAACCCTAAATATTGGCCTAACGTGTAGTATTCGCCGTGATTGTATGCTACCAAGTCTGCTTTTTGCATATCTATGGCGCCTTTGGCGTCGAACAGTTCTTTTGACACGTGTACGTCTAATATGTCTGCTATAAACATGTCGTGTGTGCCGAGTTCTATTATTTGTCTGACTTTGCATTCGAGTGATGCCGGTGATTCTTTTATTAATGGTATACCGGTTGTTTTTCCTTGGTATTTTGTAAGTTTTAGTTCTTTGAATTTGTCGATATCTCTGCCTGACTTGACTCCGCAATAGTCGCATGCTTTTATCAATGGCTTTGACACGAGATTTACTCCGAAGATGCCGCTATCTTTTATTATATCATGCGAAAAGCGTTCTTTTCGTATCGAGATTGAAAGCATGGGTGGCTCTGAGTTTACCGTACCTGCCCACGCAAGTGTAATGATATTTGAATTCTCCATACTGCCGCAAGTTACCATAACAACAGGTACGGGATTTAAAAAAGTGGAAGGTTTAATGCTTTCTTTTGCATTAAAATCGCTACAACTCATATATTCACTCTCCAAGAAATACTTTTTTTATATTTTATAACATTTTCTATCAACATTCAATCTTTAAATATCTGATAATATATGAATAAAAATTAAAACATTTGTGATTTTATTATGTCTCTTGTCTTGTATGCAAATAAAAGCGCCCGACCGAACATTGTCAGTAGCGACGTAGTCCGGAGGGGCGCAATCGAATTTACTAATTCTTCGTTTTTTATTAATAATTATTTCTTGCCTGATAATGTGTATGAAGATCATGGTGTGCCTGATGGTTGCCGGGCTCTCCATAGTATTCATCATAGAGTTTCTTAACGAAAGCATTATCGTGAGACTTACGGATAGGCATGTCTCTGTCTTCTTCATAAGTTGCTTTTGCACGCTCAACACGAAGATCAACCCAACTTCTGATGTTTGAAGGCTGAATAACCTGACCACCACCGTTAACACATCCGCCGGGACAAGCCATAATCTCTATAAAGTGATAATCAGCTTCACCTGCACGAATCTTGTTAAGGAGCTTACGGGCATTACCAAGACCACTGGCAACAGCAAGTTTAATATCCATGCCGGCAACATTAACAGTAGCCTCTTTAATTCCCTCAATACCTCTGACTGCAGTATATTCAATCTTATCAAGAGGAGCTGATTCACCTGTAAGAATATCTGCAACTGTACGAAGAGCAGCCTCCATAACACCACCTGTAGTACCGAAGATAACACCGGCACCGGAAGCATTTCCGAGCGGATTATCAAAGTCAGTGTCCTCAAGGTTCACAAAGTCAATACCTGCTTCTTTAATCATCTGAGCAAGCTCTCTTGTTGTAAGAACAGCATCAACATCAGGATATCCTGTAGCAGAAAGCTCAGGTCTGTCTGCTTCAAACTTCTTAGCTGTACAAGGCATTACCGATACTACGTAAATCTTCGC
>JAGAQK010000092.1 GCA_017622825.1 Clostridia bacterium
GGGTAAGGAAAAATTTATGCGGAAAATTCAAAATGCCGCATAAATTTCGTCTCCCTTGAGGGTGTAGCGGGGGCGGGTAAGAGAAAATTTATGCGGAAATTTTAAAAAGCCGCATAAATTCCGTCTCCCTTGAGGTTGTAGCGGGGGTAGGTAAGGAAAAATTTATGCGGAAAATTCAAAAAGCCGCATAAATTCCGTCTCCATATTTTTCTTGCAATTTAGGTTGTTTGGCATTAAGATAGACGTATCTTATCGAATAAAGAAATGCGAGGAAATAATTATGGACAACAAAGAGAAATTGATTCAACTTTTTGAGAATCCCGGTGTGGAATATAGAGGAAAACCCTTTTGGTCATGGAACGGAGAGCTTGAAAAAGACGAGCTTATACGCCAAGTCGGAGTTATGAAAGAAATGGGCTTTGGCGGCTACTTTATGCACTCACGCGCAGGACTTATTACAGAATATCTCGGAGAAGAATGGTTCGAGCTTATAAATGCAGTAGCAGATGCAGGTACGAAGATGGGCATGGAGTCATGGCTTTATGACGAAGACCGTTGGCCGAGCGGTAGTGCAGGCGGTAAAGTAACGGTAGATAAACAGTACAGGATGAAGCAAATTACAATGTACTGTCAGGCTAAAGAAGACTACCTGAAAGCAGACGTATTGCCCGGAAATAGCGAAGACGAGCTTATATCGATATATGCAGCAAATATAGACGGTAAAAATATATATGACTATGCAGAAGCAAAAGACGAAGCAGAGCTTAAAGAAATATTAAAAGACAGTAAATTCAACAAAGTACTTCTTTTCAGAATAGACCTCAGAAAGCCAAGCAGCGTGTATAACGGTACAACGTACATTGACACGATGAACCGCGAAGCAGTAGACAAATTTGTAGAACTCACACATGAAGAATACAAAAAGCATTGCGGCGACAGGATAGGCACAACAATAAAAGGAATATTTACAGACGAGCCCCACAGAGGATACACGCTTGATAATTACAGAGAAAATAACGGCATTGCAACGTGCTCCGCAGCATACACAAACGATCTCTTCGAAGAATTTATAAACAGATACGGATATGATCTCAAACCGCTTTTGCCGGAGCTGTTTTACAGAAAAGACGGCAAGAGCATACATAAAGTAAAAATAAATTACGTAGACCTCGCAAATAACTTGTTCATAGAACGTTTTGCAGACCCCATAAACGACTGGTGCAACGACAACAACATGGTATTCACAGGCCACGTACTTCACGAAGACAGCCTCACAAGCCAGACAGCAACACAAGGCTCGCTTATGAGATTCTATCCTCATATGACATATCCCGGTATCGACATTCTGGCAGAAGGAAACAGATGCTATTGGGTAGTAAAACAACTATCATCAGCGGCAAGACAAGCAGGACAAAAATGGCTCCTGTCAGAGCTTTACGGCTGCACGGGATGGCAGTTTAACTTCGCAGCACACAAAGCAGTAGGCGACTGGCAGGCACTCTTAGGAATCAACCTGCGTTGCCACCACTTATCATGGTACACAATGGAAGGCGAGTCAAAACGCGATTACCCCGCAAGTATACTCCACCAGTCAAAATATTATAAAGATTATAATTATGTAGAATCATATTTCGCAAGATTCGGCGTGGTAATGTCACAAGGACGCCCAATCTGCGACCTTCTCGTACTTAACCCCATCGAAACAACATGGGCACTCATGTATCCCGGCTGGTCAAATTGGGTAGTACCGGCATCGAACAATAAAGAACTGCTTGCGTTAGAAGGCAAGTACGCCAAACTCTTCCACTACGTAATGGGCGAGCAGATAGATTTCGACTACGGCGAAGAATACCTCATGGCACCTTCTTACAAAGTTGTAGTTAATGACGACGGAAAGGCAATGCTCCACATCGGCGAATGCGCATACAGCACAGTACTTGTGGGCGTAGCACAGACAATTCGCCCCACAACAGTTAAAATGCTCGAAGAATTCATGAACGCAGGCGGTAAAGTAGTGTTTACGGGAGATGTTCCGTCATACGTAGACGGAGAAGAATCCGAAGCAGTAAAAGAGCTGGCAAAACACGAAAATGCCACGGTAGTTCCGTTTGAAGCAAAAGAAATCGCAAAAGCAGTGCATGCTACGAGTGCATACGATATTCACGTAGAAGGAGAAGGCTCAGAGAAAGTATTCTTGCAAGCACGTTATGATGACGAGAACAAGCTTATTTACGTGGGAATGATAAACACTGACAGAGAAAACCCGATAAAGAACCTTAAACTCGTAATAAATAAAGCAGAAGGAACGCTGGACGTTAAAGAAGGCGCGTTCTTTGCAGAGGAATGGGAGCTCACAAGCGGTAAGAGATATGCACAAGAAATGTATTTCGACGGCAGCAAGCCAACTATTGACTTTGAGCTTGAGCCTATCGGAGAGAAAGTATACGTGTTTACACTTAATAAAGACACTGCACTTGAAGTTAAAGCAAGCGTATGTGCAACAACAGAAACAAAAATCGACGAGAAAGCAGAATTTGAATATGAGCTTGACGAGAAAAACGTGTGCGTACTTGACTTTGCAAAATGGAAATTTAACAACGGTGAGTGGCAGGCAGAAGACGAAGTTCTCAAAGTTGATGCAAAAATTCGCGACTTAGTAGGCATAGAGCACAGAAGCGGTGACATGTTACAGCCTTGGTACGCTAAGAAATATTGTAACGACGCGTACGGAAATGTGGAGGTTGAGTACGATTTCTACGTAGAGAACGTACCCGAGGGCGAGTTGTTTATAGCAGGCGAGAGACCGGAATTCTGCAAGTATTACGTCAACGGCACAGAAGTTGTATGCAAAGATATGTCTGATTTCTGGGTGGATATATGCTTCAAGAAAATGTACATTCCTGCAGGCGTTGTAAAAGCAGGTAAAAACACAGTAACAATGAAGACATTGTTTAAGCGCACAACGAATATTGAATCAGTTTACCTTGTAGGCGACTTCGGCGTGAAAATCGAAGACGATAACAAGCGCGTTCTCGTTGAAAAGCCAAAGAAGATTGGAATGGGCAACTTGAGAGAGTACAATTTGCCGTTCTACACAGGCAGCGTGACATACAAAATACCGAATAGTACGTTCAATAAAAATGCAGAGAGCAATTTGATAGAACTCAACGGATATTGCGCATCGCTTGCAAAAGTTGCACCGGCAGACGGCTCAGACAAAGCAGCAGTGCTTGCGTGGGCACCGTACGAGGCAGACGTTACGCAGTGGGTAAAAGCAGGCAAGGATATCGGCGTTACAATGGTATGTTCGAGACGAAATATGTTCGGACCACTCCACTTGGTGCCGGCTATTCAAGGTTCATACGGACCTGCGCACTTTACAACGGGCGGCGATTCGTGGACGAATAAATATGAGCTGATAGACAGCAGAATTTACGGTATAACAATTAAAGAAAAAGGATAAACATAATCATTTATGGCGACAATTTGGACTGAAGAACAAAAAAAAGCGATAACAGAGCACGGCGGGAACATACTTGTTTCCGCCGCAGCCGGTTCAGGCAAGACTGCGGTACTGATAGAAAGAATTCTTACTATTATAAAGTCACAAACAGATATAGATAAGATGCTTATAGTGACTTTTACAAAAGCCGCGGCATCTGAGCTTAGGGAAAGGCTGTATCTGTCGCTTCAGAAAGAGCTTGAGTCTGATAATATCACGCCTCAAATGGCAAAAAGACTCTCAAGGCAGCAAACGCTGCTGTCAAAGTCGTACATAACGACGATAGATTCTTTTTGTAATACTGTTGTCAGCAGTAATCCTGAGGAAAGCGGTATAGATTCCTCGTTCAGAATAGCTGATGACGGTGAGATTTCCGTAGTAAAAGCGGAGGCACTTGAAAAGGTGCTCGAAAAGCGGTATAAGGAAAATACACCTGAATTTATGCATCTTGTAGAGCATTTTGGCTCCTACAAAAGCGACCGCGACCTGGAAGAAAGAGTGCTGAATTTGCACACTTTTGCACAAAGCGAGCCATCGCCGGAAAGGTGGCTGCTTGCACAAAAGGCAGCGTTCGATGTTGATTCCATAAGTGATTTTTCGGAAACTCCGTGGTACAAAGAGCTGCTTGAAGAATTAATTTTTTCTTATGAAGTGTACCAAGATAAATTGTATAGAATGCACAAGACATGCGAGCAAAACGGCATTGAAGAATACGAGATTATGCTGGCTGATGACGTGCGTGTTTTGGCGAATGCTATTGAAAAACTACGCGAATTGAGCGAAAACGGCACATGGAAAGACGTTTTTGAGGAGTTATCACAAATTGAATTAAAAAAAGCGCCGTCAATGGGCAAAAGCGCAGCAGAGAAATACGGCGAATTATTTGAAATTATTGAGAAAATAAAAAAAGAAAGACAGAGTATCAAGCCGAAGATTGAAAAAGGCTTTACAAAAGTAGCAGGAAAATATCCGGAAGCGCCGCTTGATGATATAAAAGCAGTAAAATCCGATATTGAAGAGCTGATTGATTTAACGCTTGATTTTTCAGAGGAGTATGCCAAAAGAAAAAAAGATAAGCATATTTTGACTTTTGATGATATAACACATAGTGCCTTTAATGTTTTGTCGAAAATTGACGAAGACGGCAGAATTGTAAAAAGTGACGTAGCTAAAAGCTACAGCGAATATTTTGAAGAAGTATATATCGACGAATATCAGGACACGAATGAGCTGCAGGATACGATTTTAAGGCTTGTATCGGGAAAAGAGCCTAATATGTTCATGGTAGGAGACGTTAAACAGAGCATTTACGGTTTCAGACAGGCACAACCTGATATTTTTATGGGAAAATACAAGAAATTCGGCAAAGGCGAGCAAGACGGCAAGCTGATTGTTCTTAATAAGAATTTTAGAAGCAGAGAGTCTGTAATCAACTCTGTAAATGATGTATTTGAAAAAATCATGACAGAGAAGACGGGCGGCATTGAATATACAAATAACGAAAAACTGTATTTCGGTGCAGAGTATTATTGCAAAACGGATTCAGATACGTCAACTGAGCTTTATATTGTGCAAAACGTAAAGGATGATGATGATTCGCCGAATAACGAAAATAACGAATCGCGCACAGTCGCTAAGATTATAAAAAACCTTATAGACAGCAAGTATCAGGTGTATGATAAAGCAACTGAAAAGATGCGCGACGTAACGTACAGAGACATTGTCATACTTATGAAATCGCCCTCGGGTAAAAATAACGCAGCAAAAATGTACCAAAGAAGTATGCAAAAGCTCGGTATTCCGTCATTTTTTCCTGAAAAGGGAGGCTTTTTTGCAAACGCAGAGATAAATATATTACTTTCGTTTATGAAAATAATTGATAATCCGCTGCAAGACATACATCTTGTTGCAACGCTTCGCAATATTTACGGTTTCAGCGACAGCGACCTGGCACGGATAAAAGCAGAAAGCATGAGCCGAGACGAAGAAAGCTTCTATGAAATGTGTCGCAATTACAGCAAAAACGGGAAACTCAAAGACAACATTGAAGCCTTTTTGAACCGTCTTGAAGAATTGAGAATAATGGCAAAACATTTGTCGGTATCGGAGCTTTTGTGGAAGCTTATACACGAGAATCATTTTTATGAGCATCTCATACTTGGGCCGGCAGGGGAGCTTCATATTGCAAACGTACATCTGCTATTTGCAAAAGCTATTCAGTACGACAGAAATATCAACAAGGGATTATTTAGATTCTTGTATTATTTTGATGATTTAAAAAAGCGCAAGGCCGATATGAATGAGGCAAACTTGGCTGCTGACGGTATGAATCTGGTAAGGATAATGAGTATACACAAAAGCAAAGGCTTGGAATTTCCTGTTGTAATTCTGAGTGAAACGGGCAAACAGACGAATTTAACGGATCTGGGAAAGCCTGTTTTGCTACACAAATCACTCGGTATAGGTTCAACGTGTTATCTTAAAGACGACAGAATTAAATATCCGACTATAATGAAGTATTGCGTGTCAAGAAAAAAGAAAAATGACATTATCGCAGAAGATATGCGAGTCCTGTACGTTGCAATGACGCGCGCCGCAGAAAAACTCATTATAACAGGCAGTGTCAGCAAGGCTCCCGACGAATATTTGGAGGCAATAAAAGACAAATGTTCATCAGTAACAGGAAAGCCTCTGCCGCATAACGTGCTCGAAGCCAAAAGCTTCCTCGAGTGGATTACAATGAGTGGGTGTGTGGATGCGGCACATTTGCATTTGTGCCCCGTTTCAGAAGACGAAAAGCCCGCGGACGACGCTGAGGAAGCTGTTAAAACAGCAAGTACAATACCACAGCCTGCAATGTTGTTCTATAAAGACGCAAAAAAAGACGACGAAGCAGCGATGCCGGCGAAGATTTCCGTATCAGACCTGAAAAGAATGTATGACAGCCAAGAAGACGACGAAGCGGCAAAAGTGTATAAAACGAATAATTTACACCTAAGCAGCAAAAAAAGAGGCGGACTGACGGCGGCACAAATAGGAACGGCAGTGCACTTATGCATACAGCTTACAGATTATGGCAGAATTCGCGATATGAAACGTGACGAGGCGGCGCAGTACGTGGAGGAGCTTATTTTAGAAGCACAGGATAAGGGCTTTTTAAGCAAAGAGCAGGCAGACAGCATTGACAGGGAGCTTTTGACGAGATTTTACGTCAGCGACGTTGCAAAAAGAATTGCTTTTGCCGACGGGGTAATGCGAGAAATTCCGTTTACACAATTAGAAGAAATAAAAGGAGAAAAAGTTGCTGTACAAGGAGTAATAGACTGTATTATAATAGAGAGCGGTAAGTACACTGTAATAGATTTTAAAACGGACGAGGTGGCAGACGCCGGCAAATATAAAGGACAACTGTCGTATTATGCAAAAGCTGTAGAAAAGGTTTTCGGAGAAGAACCTCAAAAAATGGTGTACTTTATAAAGCACGACAAACAGGAGTACTTATAGAAAGGTTTTACATAAAATGGAAGAAATGCGTTTACAAAAATATTTGGCTCTGTGCGGTGTAGCCTCCAGACGCGGAGCAGAAAAGCTGATATCAGAAGGGCATATTGCAGTCAATGGTGTCGTTGTCACGGAGATGGGAATAAAGGTAAAAAACGGCGACAAAGTGACTCTTGACGAACAACCGGTAAAACCTGAGAAAAATAAGTATTATATTATACTTAATAAGCCATCGGGTGTGTTGTCTTCAGTAAAAGATGACAGAGGTCGAGAGTGTGTTGTTGACTTGATAGAGGGTGTTAATGCAAGACTGTATCCTGTAGGAAGACTTGATTATGACACGACAGGACTCTTGCTTTTAACGAATGACGGCGATTTTATGCAAAAAGTGACACATCCGTCTTTTGAAATATGGAAAACTTATCAGGCTGTAGTTCGCGGCGTGCCTACTGAGAGTGATGTGAAGAGGTTTGCAGAGGGACTTATGCTCGATGATGGCAAAACGTTGCCTGCTGTGCTTGACGTTGTAGGTTATAAAGGAAACAATGCAATAGTTGAAGTAAGTATACGAGAGGGAAGAAACAGACAGGTCAGGAGAATGTTGGAAAAAATAGGACATCCTGTAAATTCTCTCAAAAGGATAAGCTTTGGTTCGCTGGAGCTTGGAGAGCTTAAACCCGGCAAATGGCGACATGCAAGGCCCGAGGAAATATCGCGGCTTACGGAAGATCGGTGATTTTTTTGAAATTAGGACGTTTACTTTTTTGGAGAAAAAAGAAAAAAAGTGAGCCGGAGAAAATGCCTGAGGTATTAGAAAAGGCATTGGGCGGCAAGCCCGAAGACGGCACCCCGATAATGAAATCCGATTATACGGATGATTTTAAGTTCGGAGAAGTTTGGGTTGCTGTAAAAGAGGATACTTTATTTAAATTTGATGTTTCTGATAAAAACAATACAGAGGTTAAAACGTTTTCGCTCGTTAAAGGCGACGAAATGTTTGTTGACATTACCGCAA
>JAGAQK010000093.1 GCA_017622825.1 Clostridia bacterium
ACCTCATATTTATTATTCATTCCATTTCACCTCCTTTTGGTCTAAACGGTCCTGTCTTTTTGACAGAACAAGGAACTACATCTGTGGATTATAACATTTAATTTATTATAATACAAGCATTTTTTTCTCAAAGCTGTCAGTAAAATTCACAAGGCTGTCAGATTTTGCAAAAACAAGATCTTCTATCCTGACTCCACCTAAATTTTCAACGTATATACCCGGCTCAATGCTGAAAATAGTATTATTTTTAATAACGTTTTCATTTCTTGGTCCAATTGTTGCCCCTTCGTGCACTTCTATACCCACGCCATGACCAAGACTGTGACCAAAGCACTCGCCGTACCCTGCTTTTCTGATTATTTCCCGGGAAATATCGTCAAGTTCTTTTCCTGTTATTCCTTCTTTATATCCTGCAAGTGCAGCTATTTGTGCATCATATACAACATTATATATTTTTGCCATTTCATCGCATGGTTTGCCTACAAAAAAAGTTCTCGTCATATCAGAACAATAATTATTATATTTGCACCCAAAATCTATTGTAACAGCATCTCCTATTTCAATTTTTTTCATAGATGCAGCACCATGAGGCAGTGCACTTCTTGCGCCTGATGCAACAATCGTCTCAAACGCCCTGTCAGTTGCCCCATTTCTTTTCATTCTGTATTCAAGCTCAGTTGCAATATCGAATTCACATGCACCGGGCTTAATTAGCGGCAAAACTTCCTCAAGAGATTTACATGCTATTTCACAAGCTCTGGAAACAAATCCAAATTCAATGGCATCTTTAACATCACGTGTTTGCGTAAAAAAATTACCTATTCCGATAAAATCCACACTACCGTACGTACTTTTAAGCGACTCAAAATCCCTATAAGATATTACTTCATTTTCAAATCCTACTACGGAAATTTTTTCGCTCGTCAGAACACTTTCTAACGCCCCGACGTTTTCGCACGAACCGGAAATCAATTTATAATCGGGGCACTGCTGCGCTGTTTGTAAAGTATACCTCGAATCAGTAATAATCCAAGCAGACTCTTTAGTAATAAGCAGCCTACCATCACCAAAGCCGGTAAAACCTGACAAATAAAAAACATTTTCTGCCGAAGATACGTACACAGCAGAAACGTTCTTATCACACATCATTTTTCTTAGATTGTTAATTCTATTTATATACATCACATATCACCTCAAAGAAAAGGCTTTTCAAAAAATCTCTTAAATCTCACAAAACCCGGCTCTATTTTGATATTAATTGGATTAACAAGAATACTAAAGCATCCGGAGCGATTACCGCCAAGGATATCAGTAAAAAGCTGGTCGCCTACCATGGCAAGGTATTTAAGATCTATTCCCATTATATCGGAAATCTCAGCAAACCCTCTCTTTAAAGGCTTTCCCGCTTTTCCAACAAAAAAAACATTTGGATAATCATCTTTAGGAAATCCTGCCACAAATTCTGCAGCACGTTCCGGCTTTGCATTTGACACAATACCAATCTTAAAGCCCAAATCATAAAGTTTTCGCAAAAAATCAGAAACTTTCTTTCCCGGCACTTTCGTGGCATATTCTTCCAATGTATTGTCAATATCAAACAAAAGTCCCTTAATGCCATTTATTTTGAGCATTTCGGGATCAATGTCATATATGCTTTCAATTTTTAAATCGGGTTTTAAAAAACGCCCCATAAAAGCACTCCTTATTTTATGCTGATTTTTTCGGTAAGCTCATAAACAGCATCTACGTAACCTTGGTAACCTCTACCATATATACACACACAGCAAGCAGGTCTGATTACAGAAATTTTTCGAAATTCCTCTCTGCTATCCACGTCGCTTATATGTATTTCCGCTGTAGGGATATCAACTGATTTTAAAGCATCTAAAATAGCATAGCTGTAATGTGTAAATGCTCCCGGATTAATCACAATACCATCAAATTTTTGATATGCACTATGTATCTCATCAATTATAGCCCCTTCATGATTCGATTGAAAAAAGCAAGTTTCAATACCTGCTTCGTCAGCTTTTTCTTTTATGAATTCACAAAGCTTCGGATATGTCATTTTACCGTAAATATCAGGTTCTCTAATACCAAGCATATTAAGATTGGGTCCGTTTATAACAAGAATTTTTAATTTACTCATAAAATGCCTCAATTCTTCACTTCAAAGTTATCAATAGCACGTATCATTTCTCTCAACGCATCCTCCTTGGTAGTATCATTGTGCGTTTCAATATCACAATACTTTTTATAAAGAGGAAGTCTTGTCTTGTAAAGATTTAACAACTTATCAAAGCTCGTCTGTTTAAGCATCGGTCTTTTATCCATTACTCTTTTTGGAGTTGTTGCAAGCTTACAGAAATTACGATGTATAAATAAAATCAGGCTGCCGCTTTTTTTAAAAAATTGCATATTATTGTCACGGGTTACTATACCGCCTCCCGTTGCGATCAATACATTTTTCATTTCGGAGAGGCTGACTGTAACCTGAGTTTCAATTTCACGAAAAGCAGCCTCACCCTTTGTTTCAAAAATTTCCTGAATGCTCATACCGGCTGTTTTAACAATTTCCTCATCCATATCAACAAAATCAAGACGATAATGCTGTGCAAGAGCTTTTCCAATTGAAGATTTACCCGAGCACGGCATACCGATTAGTATTATCCTGTCAAAATTGTTATTTCTTTCCAGTATCATTTAAACATCCTTTATTCACAAATATATTCTGCACCTTGCTTAAGCGCTTTCATCTCGTCCGGAATCATAAAATGCTTTGATGGCTTAAGAATCGAGCGAAGTGCAACCTCAAAATTCTGCGTTGTAACAACATCAGTAAGCGCAATAAGCTTACCAAGTATTATAACACCCGCAAAAGTAGCATTACCAAGTGCATAGGCCATTTCTGTAGCCGGTATCTCATAAAGTTTAACGTCACTGCGTGTAGGCTTTACAGGCACAAGGCTTTTATCTGTAATAATAATTCCTCCCGGCTCTACAAGAGACTCAAATTTTTCTAATGAAGGGCCATTCATAGCGATTAAAACCGACGCACTGCTAATAATAGGAGAACCTACTTCCTCATCACCTACTATTACGTGACAGTTAGCTGTACCGCCTCTCTTCTCCGGTCCGTAGGAAGGAAGCCACGAAACATTTTTACCATCCAGAAGTCCTGCATGAGCAATAAAATGTCCCATCGAAAGGATACCCTGACCACCAAATCCTGCCAATATAATTTGATTCATCATAATAACATTACCATCCTTTCGTTACTCTGCGGTAACATCTTTATAAACGCCAAGTTTATACTTAGGCATCATGTTTTCTTCAAGCCATTTTATAGATTTTACAGGATTCATACCCCAGTTTGTAGGGCACGTTGAGAGAACCTCGATAAGTGTAAAACCTTTACCTGCAAGCTGAAGCTCGAATGCTTTCTTGATTGCTGCTTTTGCTTTTTTGATATTTTGAACATTATTTACAGCAACACGCTCTATGTAAGCTGCACCTTCAAGTGTTGAGAGAAGCTCACATACTTTTACGGGATATCCGTGAAGCTCGGGCTTTCTGCCGAAAGGAGTTGTTGTACTTACCTGTCCGATAAGCGTAGTTGGCGCCATCTGTCCTGACGTCATGCCGTAAATCGCATTATTTACGAAAATCGTCGTAATACGCTCACCTCTTGTGGCTGCATGAACAATTTCCACAGTACCGATGGCAGCAAGGTCACCGTCGCCTTGATATGTGAAAACAACATTATCAGGAAGCGAACGTCTGATTCCCGTTGCTACTGCCGGTGCTCTGCCGTGTGCTGCCTGTACCATGTCACAATTAAAATATTCATAGTTGTTATATGTACAACCAACAGGCGAAACGCCTACTGTCTTACCTTCTATACCAAGTTCGTCAATTACTTCTGCTACAAGTCTGTGGATTATACCGTGTGTACAACCGGGACAATAGTGAAGCGGTTTATCTACCAGTGCGTGAGGTCTGTCAAATACTATACTCATTTTACATTGCCTCCTTATTTACGTGACGCGATTTCGCGTACAATATCAAGAATGTCTTTGGGTGACGGAACGTTACCGCCTGTTCTGCCGTGGAAGTCTACTGTGTTTTTGCCGTTAATTGCAAGTCTCACGTCTTCTACCATCTGGCCTGCGCTCATTTCAACACAGAGGAATCCTTTAGGTGTCTCTGCGTATTTTTGGAATGATGCTGTTGGGAATGGCCAAAGTGTAATGGGACGTATAAGTCCTACTTTGATGCCTTCTTTTGCCGCATCTTTAATAACATTCTTTACTATACGTGCAACTGTACCGTAAGCGGTAACAATAACGTCTGCACCTTCACAGTTGAACTCTTCTACCATTGTCTCATTAGCTTCGATAGCACGGTATTTTGCCTGAAGCTTATTGTTGTGTGCTTCCAAAACGTCTGCTTCAATGTAAATTGAAGTTATAACGTTGTGTTCACGCTCCATATTTGTACCTGATGTTGCCCAAGGTTTTTCAACTTTTTCTATGTTTTCAACTTCTTTAAATTCAACGGCTTCCATCATCTGACCGAGATATCCGTCACCGAGAATAACAGCAGGATTTCTATATTTATCTGATACGTTGAACGCATGTACAACAAGCTCATACAATTCCTGTACGCTTGAAGGTGCAAATACAACAAGATTATAATCTCCGTGGCCGCCGCCTTTTACTATTTGGAAATAGTCGCATTGTGCCGGTAAAATACCACCCAAACCGGGGCCGCATCTAACTACATCTACAATTACCATAGGAAGCTCCGCACAAGCAGAATATGAAATTCCCTCTTGTTTTAAGCTTATTCCGGGGCTTGATGATGATGTCATAACTCTTTTTCCTGTGCTTGCAGCACCATATACCATATTTATAGCAGCGACTTCGCTCTCTGCTTGCACAAAAACTCCGCCTATCTGCTCCATTTTTTTTGCCATGTAATGCGCAACCTCTGTCTGCGGTGTAATCGGGTAACCGAAATAATGACGGCATCCGGCACGCAGCGCAGCTTCAGCTATTACTTCATTACCTTTCATTAACAGCTTTTCACC
>JAGAQK010000094.1 GCA_017622825.1 Clostridia bacterium
TATGTAATGGTATAGAACTTGCCTCCGGCGCCGTTCGTAACCACGATATAGATATTATGAAGAAAGCATTTGAAATTGCCGGATATACAGAAGCAGAATTAAAAACAAGATTTAATGCTCTTTATACGGCATTCCAATACGGCGCTCCGCCGCACGCAGGTATGGCACCGGGCGTTGACCGTATGGTAATGCTTCTTACAGACGAAGAGAAGATTATGGAAGTAATCGCGTTCCCGTTAAACGGTAACGCACAAGACCTCTTGCTGGGCGCACCAAGCGAAGTTACTAACCAACAGTTGGAGGACGTACACCTCCTCGGCAGCACGAACGCACTGGCATCACGCGGCGTTCCGTCAGGTAACACCGTACGAAGCGAAAAGCGTGAGACTTTCTCAAACTCACAGCAGCTTAACCAGCTGTCGCTGACTGATGCAGAAAACGACGATATGCAGAAAATTTTCGATATGATGAAAGCTCATGAAAGTGCGCTGAAGTCGATTGATACAGAAAACGTAGAAGAAATGATTCACGTTATGCCTATGACGAACGTTCTTCGTGAAGATGAAAGAAAGCAGACGTTTACAAGAGAAAGCCTTCTTGAGGGTGCTCCGCAACGTAATGAAGACAGTTGGCAAGTGCCACGACTTGTAAAGTGAGGTGCGTAAAATGAAAGAATATACAGTAAAGATATCAGATAAGGGAACAATAGCAGTTGACGATACTATTCTCGTTAAGGGAGCGCAGTGCGCAGCAGGTTCGCGTATTTTGGAAGGCTTCAAGCCGTTATTCAGTGCGGAAGCTGTTACTCGCCTCGAGGATAAAGGCTACGTTGTTGCCGGCAAAACGCAGGTAGGCGAGTTTGGACTCGACTTGGTGGGCGAGTTCTCATACTACGGCGAAAAAGCGGAAGATTTAAAGGGAGCAGCAGCTCAGCTCGTTTCGAAGGGCGACGTGAAAGCAGCACTCGGCGTGGACATGAACGGTGCAACAAGGCGCGCCGCTGCATTGTCGTGCGTTGACTTCTTAAAGCCCACATACGGAACTGTTTCGCGCTACGGAGTAGTGTCGTGCGCAGCTTCAGGTGAGCAGGTTGGTGTGTATGCAAGCAACGTAGAAGGTATCAAGGAAATCATGAGCGTAATAGCAGGACACGACGATAAGGACGGCACAAGCTTAAGAAAAGCCGCTTATGATTATGATACGTCGCTTCCCGTAGCAGGCAAGAAGGTTTGTATTATTAAAGAGCTTCTTGAAAAAGCAGATGAGGAGACACGCAAGCGTGTGGAGGATTTTGCTGAGAAACTTCGCAGTAACGGTGTTGTTGTGGATGAAATTTCCTGCGATATTTTCGATATTGCCAATACTACGTGGCAGATACTTATGACAGCAGAAACTTGCAATAACGTTTCGCGCTATGATGGTGTAAAATTCGGCTATCGTGCGCAGGAATATAAAAATATTGATGAGTTGTATGTGAAAACAAGAACAGAAGGCTTTAATTTCTTGACGAAAGCAGTGATTCTTTATGGTTCTGATACGTTATCAAAGAACCGCTATGATGATTGCTATGGCAAGGCATTGAAAGTTCGCCGTGTTGTGGCAGAAAAGTATGCTGAATTGATGAAGGAATACGACTCTGTTCTGACACCTGTTTGCAGTAAAACAGCTTATGCATCGTATGATATAAGCGATGCTTTTGAAATAGTATTCAAAGAAAGTGTATTTACTGCAGTTGCAAACTTGATTGGTGTGCCGGCTTTGGTTAGCGGCGGCGTTCAGCTTATGGGTAAGCATTTTGACGAAAGCGTTTTGCTGAGCCTTGCGGGCAGTACAGAAAGAGTAGGTGAATAATTATGAATTACGAAATGGTCATTGGTCTTGAAACACACGTAGAGCTTAATACAAAATCTAAAATTTTCTGTTCTTGCGGAGGACATTCTTCAGCAAATGAGCCGAATGATTGTGTGTGCCCTGCTTGCAGCGGTATGCCGGGAATGTTACCTGTAATGAATAAAAAAGTTGTGGAGCTTGCTGTTACCGCAGGTCTTATGCTGAATTGTGAAATCAGCAGATATACTACTTTTGATAAGAAAAATTATTATTATCCTGATCTGCCTTGTGCATATCAAATTACACAGCTTAATCATCCTATATGCACAAATGGTGTGGTAACGCTTAAAACATCTGCGGGAAAAAGAGATATTCGAATTAAGCAGATTCATATGGAAGAAGATGCAGGTAAGCTTGTTCACGTTGGTAAAGCAACTTGTGTTGACTTTAACCGTACGAGCGTGCCCCTTATTGAAATAGTCACACAGCCTGACTTTAGAAGTGCAGAGGAAGTATTGACTTACTTGAACAAGTTGAAGTCGATGTTCCGTTCGGGTGGTATTTCAGAATGTGAAGAGGGTGCAATGCGTTGTGACGTTAACATTTCCGTACGCCCTGAAGGAAGCACAGAATTCGGAGTGCGCACCGAAATTAAAAACATGGCTTCATTTGAGGCTATTGAGAAAGCAATTCGCTTTGAAGTGCAGCGCCACATTGATGCTATAGAGTTCGAGACTGAAGAGTTAGTGCAGGAAACGAGACGTTACGATGATGCAACGGGTAAAACGTTTGCTATGCGTAATAAAGAAACTGAAGCAGACTACCGTTATTTCCCGGATGCGAACCTTATGCCGATTATTATAGATGATGAATGGCTGGAGCAGATTAAAGCGGCTGTGCCGGAAGAAGTAGATGCAAAGGTAGATACTTATAAAGAGGCCGGAATTTCCGAAAAAGAAGTTGATATGCTCATTGCAAACCACAATGCAAGCAAATTGCTTGATGAGGTTGTTTCACTTGGTTGCGGAGCTAAAAATGTTGCAGGATGGATTTTGACTGATGCTGTTAGCATTCTTCGTAAAAACGGCAAACTTTTGGGAGATCTTGATATTTCTGCTGAGGATTTGGCTGCAATTATTAAGCTTGTTGATGACGGTGAGATAAACAGAGTAAGCGGCAGAAAGATTTTGGCGGCTGTTATAGAAGAAGGCGTTGATCCGATTGCTTATTGTAAGGATAATAAGCTGGATGAGAAAGTTGACACGACTGTAATCGAGGAGATTATGGATAAGGTTCTTATCGAGAATGCGCAGGCTCTTGAGGATTATCGTAATGGCAAAGTTAAAGCAAAACAGGCGTTGTTCGGTGCTTGTATGAGAGCTTTGAAGAACACTGCCGATACTGACATCATTAAAGAACTTCTTGAAAGAAAAATTGACAATTAATAAATGATGTTGTGAGGATTAAAGAACCGGCATTTTCTGTGGAGCATTTGCAGAAATGTCGGTTTTTTAGCGAAAGTGTGTGGCGAGAATGAAGATTACAGTTTTGTGTGAAAATACAAAAAGAAGTGATGAGCTTGTGTGCGAGCATGGGCTTAGCTTGTATATAGAGACTGCAAAGCATTGTATTTTATTTGATATGGGGCAAACTGATGCTTATTTGGTAAATGCAGAAAAGCTTGGTGTTGACGTGTCAAAAGTTGATATTGCATTTCTTTCGCACGGTCATTATGACCACGGAGGTGGATTGCAATCTTTTTTGAACGTAAACAGCAAGGCAAATGTTTATGTGAACGAAAACGCATTCGGTGACCACTACAACGGTGCAGAAAAATATATTGGCTTGGATAAAACATTGAAACAATCAGAAAGATTCATATTTGTGGGAAATATGCTTAAAATAGATGATGAACTTTCGCTGTTTTCGTGCAATGAACGCGAGCGTGAATTTAAAACAAATCCGTACGGACTTGGCATTTGTAAAAATGGTACAATCGAGCCCGAAGAATTTTTGCACGAGCAGTATTTGCAGATTACAGAAAACCAAAAGAAATATCTAATAAGCGGATGCTCGCACAAAGGTGTGCTTAATATTGCAAAATGGTTTTCGCCGGACGTGCTTGTAGGCGGCTTTCACTTTACGAAACTTAACCCTGCAACCGAAGATGCAACTGTTTTGAGCAGTGCGGCAGAGCAAATGATGAGCCTGAATACAAAATATTACACGGGACACTGTACAGGAACGGAGCAATATCTGTTTTTAAAAGGAATAATGGGTGAACATTTGGAGTATATGTCTACAGGCGACACCATAGTGGTTTAAAAAGAATTTAGAAATTACGGAGGGAAATAAAATGGAATTAAAAAAACTTGACAAAAGCGTATTGAAAATGTGGTACATTCAAGCAGTGATTATTTCGTTGATAGTGATATTGGCTGCAGCAGGAACTATTGTAAGCGTAGCAATATCAAATGCGCCCGGTAATATACTTACGGCAGTGTCACTTGGCTGCGGTGTTCCGTGCATTATATTGCTTTGCTTTATTTTAATAATGCCTGCACTGCGTTATAAGATGTATGCATGGGGTTGTGATGATACGCGCATTATAGTTAAACAAGGCGTTATTTTCAGAGAGAGAGTAGTAATACCCGTTTGCCAGATTCAAGATCTTCACAGAAAACAGGGACCGCTTATGATGATGTTTAAATTAAGCGACGTTACTATATCAACAGCAGGATCGAATTTTGACATTTCGACACTCACAACAGCAGAAGCAGACCGCTTAATTGAAGAACTTGAACAAAAGCTTGAAGCAAGAATCGAGGCGCAAAAAAATGAAAAGATTTGATAAAGGATACGTTTACCTTTCAGCATTGACAGATTTTTTCGGCTGCCTTATTTTGACATTTGCTATTGCATCACATCTGCTTTTTGACGAAAATGCAGATCCTCAAAAGGGCAAACTCGTAATGCCTTATGTTATTGCAGCAGTATGTTTATTATACGTGTGTCTTGTTATTTACAGGGTGATTTACTACAAAACATCTTACTACGAAATGACTGATACAGAAATCAAATGCGGTCGCGGTGTGCTTTTCAGAAAAAAATCTGTATTGGATTACAAGAGAATACATGCAATAAATAAAAAGCAGGATTTATTGCATAGAATATTCGGTATCGCAATTTTGACTATTGACAGCGGTTCTGCCAACACATCTCATCAAGCAGAAATGTTAATTATAGAAAAGGCCGCTGTGGTTGATTCGTTGATAAGAGAATTAAATGAATTGAAGCAAAGCGGAGAGCGAGAAAGTGGGGAAACGGCGAAAAGTGAGGAGCTTTTTACGGATAGGGATGTTCTGTACAAATATACGTCAAAAAAGAAAATGCTATATGCTTTGATTAATATTATTTACACAGCTTTGATTACAGCAATAATTGGTATATTAGTCATAACGGTTATAGGCGTTTTAAAGTCAGAATTACAATTGAAAGAGCTCGGAACGTGGGGGCAGTATTTCACGGTTGCGCTTTTAATTACAGTAGCTGCAGTTCTTATTCTCACAGTTCTTTCATTTATAGGAAGTATTATTTATTCATTTGTGGGATACCACAATTTTGTGATTGAAAAGTGTAAAAATGATATACAGATTTCATTTGGACTTTTGGAAAGACATACCAACACATTTAGCTATGACAGGATTAAGGCAGTAAAAATACATCAAAATCTAATGCAAAGAATATTTGGCTTTGCAACAATTCGGCTTGAAGTTATAGGATATACAAACGAAACAGGAAATAATAATGTGGAGATTGGTGTGCTTATTCCTTTTTGTAAATACGAAGAAGCCGGTATAATACTGAGTAAAGTATTGCCTGATTATATTCCGGATAAAAAGCAGACGAAATCAGTGGCGTTTTTCCCGTTTGTATCGTGGTTTATGTTGATATTTATCTCTGTTTCAGGAATAATTCTTTCATTGACAGTTGTGATTTTATCGATATTAAACGTAACTTCTATTGCAATTATTGCAGTATTGCTTGCTGCCTTGGGCGTTGTAGTTGTGGTATGTGCCATAAAAATGATTAGTGCGATTCTTGCCTATAAAACAAACGGTATTGCTGCCTGCGAGGATAAGATAACGACGTACAGCGGTGGATTCACCAAAACCGTTACTATATTTAAGTCAAAAAATCTTGTTACAGTTGAAAGTATTACGACACCGCTGCGCCAAAAAGCAGGCATAACAAGTTTTGTTTTGCATCTTAAAACTAACGAAATGTCAAATGAGGTTAAAATTCATATTCAAAAAGATAAAAATACCGAAAAAATAGAGAAGATGCTCGCCTTGTAAAGGATCACGAAATTTATTTTTATTATTGACATCGTTTCTAATTGAAGGTATACTTCATAGGTATATTTGTGTTATCTTTCGTATTGGGAGGAATTAATTTTATGACACGTAGAAAGTTATTGTCTGTGATATTGGCAGTAGTAATGTTGTCTGCAACAGTTTTGTTTACGGGATGTAAAGATACTACGGTAGGCAAGTCAAATTGGACAACTAATGGCGGCGACCCGGCTATAAAAAAACAGGATGAAGTTGCGGCTGATAAGCTCGTATCTTTCGGTATGTATCCGCAGACAAAAGCAGCAGCAGACGTTCAAAAGGCTATTAAGGATAACGTTAAAATCGATCCCGAGACAGGCTTGTGGAATGAATATGATGATGAAAAAATGTTTGCAAAATATGATCTTGAAACAGGATATTTTGTTTATCAATCAAAAGTAGAAGGGGAAAAGCAGGCAGAGCAATATTATATGCCTTGCGGAGAGGATCTTTATCTTGTAGAAGCAATTCAATGGATTGTACTTGAAACTTCGGGCTCTGACAGCATTCTCATTTCAAGTAAGATTCTTGACGGTGGCAGAAAATATAACGACCTTTACGGTAAATGTACTTGGGAAGAGTCTTCTATGAGAGACTGGCTCAACGGTACAGATGACTATAACGTAAATAACGGCGAGAAATATAATGAATATCTTAATTTTATCAATAGAGCTTTTTCTGATGAAGAGATAGCAAAGCTTCAGACTGTATCTGTTTCTTGTAAAGATAACGATACATACAAGACAGAGGGCGGCAATGATACAGAGAATCTTGTTTATTTGCTTTCTGCTGACGAATTTGCAAAGTATTTCACAAAAGAAAGTGGATTTAACTCAATGGCATACGCTACAGCTTATGCAAAGGGAAGAGGTCTTAAGACAGACAATAATTCTGCAGGTGTTTGGTGGCTCAGAGATCCCGGTGCCAGCACGTTTATGTTGGCAGTAGACCGTGCAGGTATTGTTTCAGAGGGCGGATATGCCGTTAATGATAATGCACAGGGCATTAGGCCTGTTATAAAGGTGCCCACAGCAGCTTTAAATAAATAAAAAAAATTCACAAAATTTTTTGAAAATACTATTGACAACATTTGTTTAGTGTTGTATTATATCCAAGCGCTTTGCGAAAGCAGAGCCTTGAGTTAAGATCCATTAGCTCAGTCGGTAGAGCACCTGGCTTTTAATCAGGGTGTCCGGAGTTCGAGTCTCCGATGGATCACCACGAAGTCCGAATCTGTTAAACAAACAGGTTTGGACTTTTGTTTATATAAGTATTTTGAACAATTTAAATTGTTTGATTGAATAGCTTGAAAGGAAATTTTCAATGGACGAGAAACAAAATAATCAAAAGAAGATAGTAGAGCCATCAATTCTTTCGGGATTTATGGAGCTTTTGCCAAAGGAACAAATGATTTTGACACATATGACAGATACAATAAAAAAGACGTTTGAAAGCTACGGCTTTATACCGCTTGATACGCCTGTACTTGAAAAATCAGAAGTTTTGCTTGCAAAAAGCGGTGGCGAGACTGCAAAGCAAGTTTATCGTTTTAATAAAGGTGACAGCGACATTGCGATGAGATTTGATTTAACGGTGCCTCTTGCAAGATATGTGGCTCAGCATTATGGAGAATTGACATTTCCTTTTAGAAGATATCATATCGGCAAGGTTTACAGAGGCGAAAAGCCACAAAAAGGAAGATTTCGTGAGTTTTATCAATGCGATATCGACATAATAGGCAACGGCTCTCTTGGTATTGTAAACGATGCAGAAATTGTAAGTGTTATTTTCTCAACGTTCAAGGCTCTCGATATCGGCAAATTCAAAATAATGATAAATAACAGAAAGCTTCTCAACGGCTATTTTGAATATTTGCAGATAGAAAATACAGTGGAAACACTCAGAATTGTAGATAAAATAGATAAAATAGGTAGAGATAACGTTAAAAAAGAGCTTGTAAAAGAAGTTGGCATTTCTGAAGAAACTGCAGAAAGCGTTTTGTCTTTCCTTGATAATGCGGGAAGCATAGCAGATATAATGGCAGGTCTCAAAAAGTATGACATACCAAACGATAAATATAAAGAAGGTCTTGCTGAGCTTGAAGCAGTATGCGAGAACATAAAAGCGCTTGGGGTAAGTGAAGATTATTTCACAGTGAATCTCAAAATAGCAAGAGGACTCGACTATTACACCGGTACTGTTTACGAGACGATGCTTTGTGACTATCCGCAATTGGGAAGCATTTGCTCGGGAGGCAGATACGACGAGCTCGCATCAAACTATACTAAGCAAAGCTTACCCGGAGTAGGCATTTCAATCGGACTTTCAAGACTTTTTTATCAACTTAACGAGGTTGGCGCTATACAATACAGCAATAAATGCACACCTACGGAAATTTTATTTATCCCCATGAGTGACACTGTGCAGTATACGCTGGAAAGAGCGACGGAATTCCGTAATGCCGGATATTCAGTGGAAGTGTATATGAATGACGGCAAAATGGCTAAGAAGCTGACGTATGCAAATAAGCTCGGTATACCTTACGTTGTAATTATAGGAGCAGACGAGAAGGAAAGCGGAGTGTTTAACCTAAAAGACATGGCAACAGGAGAACAGCACAAAATATCATCTGCTGAGGAAGCTAAAAGCATTACAAAAAAATATATTTGACATTAAGAATAAATATATGTAGAATTTATACAGATTTTATAAAAAAGGAGTTCTATAAAATGAAAAAGAGAACGTTACTTACAAATATATTCATTATTGTATTGATGATATCAATAGTTTTTGTGCTTTTGGCTTTTTTTGAGATTTTCCCGGCTGATGTACAACAGCCAGTGTTAATAGCATCAATGTCTTTGGCCCTTATATCGGTACTGCTCGTTGATATTGTTTTCCCATTAGTAGATAATATAGGAAGATTCAAAGCAGAAACCTCATATAAAGTAAAGTCAATTATTAAAGTTGTATTATTTGTTGTTTCAGTAGTGTTCTTACTTCTTACAGTTAAAAATGTTGGTATATTTAAGACACAGTTCCTTGGCATAGCACTCTTCTGCGTAGCATATTTGGCACAGTTCTTTGTAGATCTTGACAAGAATAAAAACGCAGTTATTGAAGAGTCAGATGACGAGGATGAATATGAAGAATCAGACGAAGACAGTGACGATGAAGCTGAAGATAGCGAAGTAAGCGAATTCGACGACGAAGACGAGTTCGATAACAGCTATGACAATGAAGATGACGTTAAATAACCTGTAATAGTTTCACCGTCGGTTGACACGGGGAGCACAGCTCTCGTTTCGCCGCGCAGATTTTCATTAGAATTGCAAATAAATTCAATAAAGCTATCAGAATGTCCTTTGAGAACACCGTCTTTGTACGTTTCAAAAAGGACATTTGTTTTTTTACCTGAAGATATAAAATCGTTAAGAATATTCAACTTGATTTCAGACTGCACTTGGGCAAGCCTTGAGGCGCGGTCTTTTTTTATTTCCGGAGAGATTTGACAAGGCAGTAAAGCCGCCTCAGTACCTTCCCTCGGAGAATAAGGGAAAATATGGAGATGGAGAAAACCTACGGATTTAATAAAACTAACCGTTTCAAGGAAGTCCTCCTCTGTTTCGCCGGGAAAACCGACAATCACATCCGCGAAAAGATTGCAGCCAGGGAATTTACTTTTCAGGTACAAAATGCGCTCAAGAGCTGTTTGAGCATTGTATTTTCGTCTCATGGCAGCAAGCGTTTTACTTGAGCCACTTTGAAGCGAAATGTGAAAATGCGGGCAAAGCTTACGAATGGAGCTAAGAGCATCTACGAGCTCCGTAGAAATAAAGAAAGGGTCAAGAGAGCCCAAACGGATTCTCTCAAGACCGTCCAACTCGTCCAACTCCTGTAAAAGTTTAATAAAATCAAAGCTATAAGAAGAAATTTCTATGCCTGTTAGAACTACCTCTTTGCAACCGCCCGAAACGAGCGCACGAACTTCGCGAATAACATCCTCACGAGGCTTAGAACGCACGGGGCCACGTGCCTTAGGTATTATGCAATAAGCACATTTAGAACTGCAACCATCCTCGATTTTAACGTAAGCGCGCGTTCTGTTAAAAGCATTTATAAAAGAGCTTTGCAAAGTGTCCGAGAAAGGCAAAACGTTCACGACAGCCTCCGCGGTGCGCGAAAAATAATTATCCATAATTTGTTTTGCTACGGAAATTTTATTCTCGTTCCCGGTGACGAGCGAAACACCCGGTATGCGAGAGGCAACGTGAGGTTTTCGCTGAGCAAGACAACCGGTAACGGCAACAAAAGCATTGGGATTTCGCTTTATAGCGCGGCGTATAGTCTTTAAACCCTTGCGGTCGCTGTCAGCCGTGACTGTACAAGTGTTAATGACATAAATATCACAAAAATCATCAAAATCTTTAATTGTAACGCCCATGGAAGAAAGCGATTCGGCAATAGCCTCGCTTTCGTAAAAATTAACTTTGCATCCTAAAGTGTATATAGCAGCAGTAAGTTTTTGAGTATCCATAGAGAACGTTCCTTTATTAGAAATTTACTTAAAAATTATAGGCAAACAAGCCGCGCTTGTCAATTGACATAAAAAATAAAAGCTATTATACTGTGAGAGATATATCGATAAAATGGGGACAGCCAAAGATGGGTTCAATTGCAAAAAGTATAAGCAAAAAAGGGAAAATAACAGTAATGCTTGTTTTTGTATTACTTGGCATTATCATTGCTTTGCAAGTGAAATCGGTGGCTAACAGCAATAAAATAAGAAACCAAAGTATATCAGAAGAAGTAAAACAGGCAGAAGCAAAAATAGCAGAGTTGGAACAACAGCTTGCATCAAACAAAGAAAAGAAGGATGCGTTGCAAAGCCGGTATAACACAGAAATGTCGTACTTATACAATAATGAGAAAGAATTCTATGAGCTGTATAAGAAATATGAATCGGATATAGAAATGCACAGATTTCAGGCAGGACTAACAACAGTGTCGGGCTCGGGAATAGATATAGGAGTAGATGACGCACCCGTAAGGTATGAGACAACGGCCGGACTGCTCGTTCACGATATTTACCTTAATGAAATAGTAAATGCGCTGCGGTCAGCGGGAGCGCAGGCGATATCCATAAACGGAGAAAGAATACTGTCTATGACAGAAATGCTGTGTATGGGGCCAAGCATAAGAGTAAATAATACAAAGCTTTTTGCACCATATCACATAGAAGCAATTGGAAATCCGCAAGAGTTACTTGCTGCATTTAAAGCAAGTTATATATATGCAATAATGGTAAAAGACAATCTTATAGTTGACCCTGTAATAAAGGATAATATTACTATAAAGAAATACAGTAAATCATATCTGTCGTCAATAGATAAGATGAAAGAAATTGAGTAGGGTGAGAAAAATGAGTAGAGACGAATTAAACAGGTTGTTTGACAGACGTTCGGCAAAGAAAAAGAAAAGAGCATCAATTATACGAAATGCTGCCATAACAGCAGTTTGTGTTGTTATCGGTGTGGTTATTTCTATACAATATAAAAGTCTCAGCGCAAACGGCAGTGCGGTAGAAGAAGCAGATAAAATAGCAATGTATCAGTCA
>JAGAQK010000095.1 GCA_017622825.1 Clostridia bacterium
CAACAGATAATAAAATATAAAACCAAAAAATGATGGAGAGAAGTTTGCTATGAAAAAAGTTGCGGTTATAGGTTATGGTGGACAGGGCGCGTGGCATTGCGAACAAGTGTTAAAAAGTGATGTTTGCGAGCTCAAAGGCACTTATGATATACGAGAAGTGCGCAATGACGCTGCCAAGCAAAGAGGTATTTTTGTTTATGACTCTGATGAAGCTGTTATGGCTGATCCGGACGTTGATATAGTAGTTGTCGCAGTGCCGAATGACTCACACGAATATCTTGTTAAAGATGCTTTGAAGGCAGGTAAAAACGTTATATGCGAGAAACCTGTGGAAATGTCGGTAGCTTCCGTAGACAGAATGATTGCTGCTGCAAAAGAAGCAGGAAAACTCTTTACTGTGCACCAAAACAGGCGTTGGGACGTGGATTTCAGAGCTATAAAACAAATTGTGGAGAGTGGAGAAATCGGCAAGCCGCTTTGTATAGAGTCAAGAATTCACGGCTCGAGAGGTATACCAAGCGATTGGAGATGCGAGAAAGAGCACGGCGGCGGTATGATTTTCGACTGGGGTGTTCATCTTATCGACCAGATGCTGCAAATTTATAAGCAAAAAATCACGAGCCTTTACTGCAGATGTTCTCACATCACGAATAAAGAAGTTGATGATGGGTTTAAGCTTGATTTATACTTTGAAGACGGCGCTTCTGCTCATATTGAGCTTGGCACGTACAACTTTATTGCGATGCCTCGTTTTTATATGACAGCAGAGAAAGGTTCGGCGATAATTACGGATTGGCGTCACAAATGTCACGTAGCAAAGCTTACGAAATGGGTGGAGAAAGACGTTACGCCTGTGCAGAATGCGGCAGGTATTACAAAGACGATGGCTCCGCGTGACTCCTTGACACTTGATGAATATGATATCGAGATACCTGTGTGCGATGTGCATGAGTTTTATAGGAATTTCTGCCTTTCTATTGATGGTAAAGCAGAACAGATTGTAAAACATGCTGAAATTCGCAGAGTTATGCAGGTTATTGAAGCGGCATTTATGTCAGACGAGCAGAAACAAGTTATTGCGGTTGAAATCTGACCCGAACCAAAAATTCAAAACAAAATTATTAAAAAGGGGCTGTAAAAAAACAGCCCCTTAGTTGTTTATATAATGTGTCTGTGGAAAAGAAATCCCGTCTGCTTCACAGCGGATTTGGTAAAACTGCTTTACCCAATCAGGCAGTTTTTCTACTTCATCCTTAATCTTAATAAGGCTTCTCTTGCCAACTCGCCTATCCATATAGGCAAACACACGGAGTAAATAATTATCAGAGTGAAGCGATGATGCGATATTGGTTTTGAGATAAATTGTCATAGAGTTAATGAAATCTGTTTCGCACAAAGTGCAATTTGGCATCCATTTGTCCTTTGTTGCAGTGATTTTCGCAAATTCATATTTCTGCATACAATCGTCGAATACCAGAGAAGCATTATCCATTTTTTCGTATTGTGCAACAATATCTCCTTGCTGAGTATATCTTTCCAACCATGAAAATGCAATAATTTCCTTCTTGTTGTAGTTGATGGTTGCTCTGCCGTAGGCATTGTGAACCTCGTGATAACTGGTGTAGAAATAAGATATTTTATCTTTAAGAGAATCGCAAAGCAAAGAATTCATCTGCTTCTTGAGATCACTCCAAGACTTGTATACGCTTCTTTCCTCGTCGACTTTTTTTTGACTCAAAAGAACAACCGTCTCAACATGACCGCTTTGAGGGAACATATCCACGGGTTGTATGCTTGTGCAAGTGTACTTGTTTGAACACAAAAGCTTCATATCGCGAGCAAGTGTCGCGGGGTTGCAGGATACGTAAATCACGCAGTCAGCATCTGCGGATAAAACGGTCTCTATCAATGACTCGTCACAACCCTTGCGCGGAGGGTCGAGAATTACCACGGTTGGTTTGCCATATTTGGCAATGATTTCCGGCGTTACAACTGCCGCATCACCGCAGAAAAATTCGGAACGCTCAGCGAAGCCATTGCGTTCGGCGTTCTTTTTGGCATTATCGACTGCGGAACTTACGTACTCTACGCCTACAAGTGAACAGTTTTGTGATTTTAGGCGCGACAGCAGATATAGTCCGATAGTGCCGATACCGCAATAAATGTCATAAATCAGAGCACTGTCGGTAATTTTCAGTAAGTTATGAGGCAAAACATTATAGACAGCATCATAGAGCTTCTCTGTCTGATGGGGATTGACCTGATAAAACGAAAGGGGAGAAATCTCAAAAGACGGAGCACCGTCGAAATTTCCGATTATATCAGAAATTGTCTCTTTGCCTAATAATAAATGCATATCTCCTGATAAAACCACGTTTGTATTTTTTGTGTTTAAGCACAAATATACAGACGTTACACCGGAAACATACAATGAAAGCTCTGCAGCATATTCATAAGCCCAAGATGGTATTTCTTTGCTGTTTATAATGAGTACGGCCATAGCGACAGTAGCATTTCTGTCGGTTCTAATCATTAATGCTCGAAGAATGCCGCTTCCCGTATCCTCGTTATATGGCGAAATCTGTCTGTCGTTGACGAATTTGGTCGTAAAACGACGAATTTGCGCGCTGAGATTGTTTTCTAAGCCACATTCCGTATTTTCTGAAATCGGTACTACTCTGTGAGAAGCGGGGGCGTAAAAGCCGCATACGACACTTTTTGAGGCATTGTCAAAAGAAAAAGGATAAATTGCTTTGTTGCGATAGCCTTTTGTCAGCTCTGAGGGGAGAATAGGCTTGGTAATATCGCATACGCTGTTAAATCCTCCGATTCTCTCAATACAGTCTGCAACACGTCGCTCCTTGTATTTAAGTTGGGCAGAGTAACTCAAATGGCAGAAAGTACAGCCGCCGCAGCCTTTTGAAAAATTATCACAGCAAGGCGGCTCCAGGCGCTCGAGAGACTTAGTTTCAAGATTGATAAGTTTACCGATACAGTAAGACTTTGTGACTTTTATAATTCTAACGTCACCTGTTTCTCCGGGCAGCATACCACGACAGAAAACGACCATATTATCATGACGGCCGATTCCGCTGCCATCTTCGGCAATATCAGTTATTGTAATTTTTATAATATCGTTTTTTTTCAAAATAGCCTCCGTTTTATTCTGTACTTTTTAAAGATTCTGTCATTGATACGTTTTTAAGACGCTTGTGCATTGCAAAGTTCACTGCAAGAGAGAAACCTAAAGTAAGCAAAGCGGCAAAAAGATAACTTACGTTGTAAATATCTCTGCCAAACATTACCATTTCCACCTCGGCAGTGATTATAACAAACTTGTGGAGTTGTATGCCCAAAACAAAACCCACAAGAATTCCCATAATTGTCAATAACACGGATTCGCGAAAAACATACGAAGTGACCTCCGTGTCTGTAAAACCAAGCACCTTTATGGTAGCAATTTCCCTTATTCTTTCAGTAATGTTAATATTTGCCAAGTTATAAATAACAATTATTGCCAGCGCAGCGGCACAAATAATCAAAACCACCACAACAATATTAAGGCTTTCTATGGCATCGGTGAAGGCAGCCTTAGTATGCTCTTTAAACGAAACGGACATAACTCCATCAAGATTGAGCATTTCGGTTGCCATTGCTTCTGCCTCAGCAGAATTGTAAGGCGTACCATCAGGCAATATACCGGCACAAAAAGTATAATCAGGAATATATCCAAACTCAGCTTCAAATAAAGAGGGGAGAATGTAAACATAATTATACGCATAATTCTCGGCAATTGCTGAAATTTTAAAATCTTTGCGATCGCCGTCGCCAATGCTGAAACTTATACTGTCGCCGGTCTTTAAATTGAGCTTTGAAGATAATTTCTCTGTAATTATAACACTATCCTCAGAAAGCGAATAATATTCGCGTTCGTCAGGATCTTTTTCTCGAGAATGCAGAGAGAAGAACAGTTGTCTGAAAGAGTCGTTTTCCGGCGAAATATCGGGACAAATAATATATGCGTTGTAAACATCACCGCTGTCATTATAAGTATCAACGAATTTCTCAAAATACGATATACATTTTGAATCATATTTCCCGGCAATATCAAAAACTTCGCTGTTGTTATCACTGCTTGCGTTGCCGGTCACGGTAACTTTGTAATCATAAAGCATAATCTGATCAAATTGCTTTACAATAATGTCAGAAATCGAGTTTTTTAGACCAAAACCGGCTAAAGTAAGTGCAGTGCATCCGGCAATGCCGATTATGGTCATAAAAAGACGTTTTTTGTAACGGAAAATATTGCGCGCCGCGACTTTTTGATTAAATGAAAAACGATTCCATAAAGGAGTAATGTGTTCCAAAAAAATGCGCTTTCCTGACTGAGGTGCTTTAGGCTGCATTAGTAGGGCGGGAACCTGGTTGGCCGTGCCGAGACAGGCGGCTACAGTGAAAATTTCCGTACAAAGTAAAAACGCACCTGTGGAAATAAGACCTAACCCCCAATGGAAAGGTGTCTCAATGGCCGGCAACGTGTACATTATTGAATATGCGGCGAAAATCGTGCGCGGGAAAACATTGTAGCCGACAATTAAACCGATTACACTGCCGAAAAGTGTTGCTAAAAAAGAATAAATTACATATTTTGACATAATTGCCAATTTACCGTATCCAAGAGCTTTCAATGTGCCGATTTGAGTTCGATCTTCTTCGACCATACGCGTCATTGTTGTGAGACAAACAAGCGCGGCAACGAGAAAGAAAAATGCAGGAAAAACTTTAGAAATTGCGGCAATTTTCTCAGCGTCACCCTCATATCCTGCAAAACCGGCGTTTTGATTGCGGTCGAGTATATAAACACCTTCAATATTACCAATGGCGGAAACAATCGAATTTTTGCAATTATCGACGAGTTTATCGTATTCTTCGCTGTATGTATTGAGCCCTTTCGTGCCCATAACCTTAATATTGACAGAGGAGTTAACGTTTAACGCTGAATGAAGCGTAAAACTGTCTTTTACTGTGTAAAAAGCATAGTCAAGGTGACCTGAGCCTACTGTACTGCTGCCTAAATCAAAAGAAATAAACTCAGGAGAATTAACCTTGCCGACAATAGTGTAAGACTCTTGTAAAAAAGAGGATGGTTCGCTGAATTTTACAGTGCTGCCAATATCTGTCAATTTATTAAACTCTTTTGTGCCGATAATTACACATTCATTTTTATTCTCAGGCATGCGGCCATCAACGAGAGTGAGTGTGCTGATGTTTTCTGGGAGGCTCATAAACCGTGCGGAAGCAGTGCGTTCGTCCATAGAAAGAACGGCTTCTGCTGAAAAAACGCCCTCGGCATATTCAATACTTGGCACAGAAGCTATTTTTTTCATAAGCGATTCGTTAATGCCTGAAGTGGAAAGAATTGTAATATCTGCCATATTTTTGTCGCTGAAATACTTGTCAGAAGTTATTAGCATGTCGTCAGACGTAGCCTTAATACCGGCAAAAACGCCTGTGCCCAACGCAACAATCAGCAAGATAGAGAAAAACCTGCCGAGACTTTTATGTATTGTTCTTTTGATTTCTTTAGAATAAGCCTTCAAATTACCGACCCCTTTATTTACCAGACGATTTTCTCAATTGGTGTGGGATTTTCGTTGACTGTGCTACTGTAAATCTTGCCACTTCGCATCGTAATGACTCTGTCGGCCATTGGCGCAATTGCTTGATTATGAGTAATAACGATGACATTTTTGCCGTAATTTTTGCATGTATCATGCAAAAGTTTTAAAATCGTTATG
>JAGAQK010000096.1 GCA_017622825.1 Clostridia bacterium
AAGCTGTGCAATGGCAAACATTCTGTCGTCATGACCGTCACTGATATAGTTTACGAGTTCATCAGTTGTAAAACCGTCGAATTTTGGCAGATAAAGGTGGTAAGCACCTATTTCCAAAGAACGGATAGCTTTAAGCAAGCTTTCCTCAACTGTTCTGCCTATGCTCATAACTTCGCCCGTTGCTTTCATTTGTGTGCTGAGCTTGTTGGAAGCAGTAGCAAATTTATCAAACGGGAAGCGTGCGACTTTTGCTACGATATAGTCAAGTGCAGGTTCGATGCATGCGGGAGCGGCTGCAAGCTTAATCTCATCAAGATGCATACCTACTGCGATTTTTGCAGTAACACGTGCAATCGGATAACCGCTTGCTTTTGAAGCAAGTGCCGAAGAACGAGAAACACGCGGGTTTACTTCTATTAAATAATATTTGAATGAGAAAGGATCAAGAGCGAACTGTACGTTGCATCCGCCTTCGATTTTGAGGGCACGGATTATTTTCAAAGCGCTGTCACGAAGCATCTGAAGCTCTTTGTTTGTAAGAGTCTGACAGGGAGCCACAACTATGGAGTCGCCTGTATGAATGCCGACAGGGTCAATGTTTTCCATGCTGCAAACACCGATTGCAGTGTCATTGGAGTCACGGATTACTTCATACTCTATTTCTTTAAATCCTTTTATACTCTTTTCTATGAGAACCTGGTGAACAGGGGAGAGAGCAAGAGCGTTTTTAGCTATCTCTCTTAATTCTTCTTCATTATCGGCAAAACCGCCGCCTGTACCGCCCAAAGTAAATGCGGGACGAAGTACAACGGGATAGCCTATATCGTTTGCGGCCTTTATTGCTTCTTCCATGCTTTCAGCAATTTCAGAAGGCAGAACGGGCTCGCCCAAATCAATACAGAGCTGTTTGAATTTTTCTCTATCCTCAGCCATATCGATACTTTCAAATCTTGTACCGAGAAGCTCTACCTGGCACTCGTCAAGAATACCTTTCTTTGAAAGTTGCATAGCGAGGTTGAGACCTGTTTGGCCGCCTATACCGGGAATAATGGCATCGGGTCTTTCGTAACGAAGTATTTTAGCCACATATTCGAGAGTGAGGGGCTCCATATAAACTTTATCCGCAATAGTTGTATCTGTCATAATTGTTGCAGGGTTGGAGTTTGCAAGTATAACCTCATAACCTTCTTCTTTAAGAGCAAGGCATGCCTGCGTGCCTGCGTAGTCAAATTCGGCAGCTTGTCCGATGATAATCGGACCTGAGCCAATTACCATAATTTTCTTTATATCAGTTCTTTTAGGCATGTTTTTTTACCTCCGCTTCAAGTAATGCTATATACTTTTCAAATAAATTAACTGCATCCTGAGGTCCGGGAGCACACTCTGGATGAAACTGAAAACCGATTAATTTATCGGATGTGTCTTCTATACCTTCCACTATACCATCAAGCACGTTAATATGAGTAACTTTGAGATTTGTTTTCTCAAGAGATACTTCATCAACAGCAAAGCTGTGATTGTGACATACAGACTGTATTTTTCCTGTTTTAATTTCTTTTACAGGATGACTGCCGCTCTTGTGGCAATCAAGCTTGTACACTTTAGCACCTGCGGCAAGCGCAATTATTTCGTGTCCCAAACCTATGCCGAGAATGGGGAGCTTTCCTTTAAGTACTTTAACAGTGTCAATAACACACGAAACGTCAGCCGGGTTGCCGGGACCGTTTGAAACGAGAATTCCGTCCGGGCAAAGAGCCATAATGTCTTCTGCACTTGTGTTGTAGGGAACTACGGTAACATTGCAACCATATTCCTTCAAAGTGCGTATTATGCTGAGCTTAATGCCGCAGTCGATTGCAACAACATTGTACTTCGGATTCGCTGTCCTTGAATACCATATTTTATTTGTTGAAACTCTTTCAACGCTGTCTGTAGCCGGTTTGTAATTTTTGATTGCAGTAACTGCCTCATCAACAGGCGTTTTCGCAGAAGTAATCATTGCAATCTGCGTGCCTTCGTCACGAATAATTCTTGTGAGCTTTCTCGTATCAACTCCGCTTATCGCAGGAACGTTGCTCTCGGTCAGTATTTGAGAAAGCGTTTCTGTGTATCTGAAGTTACTCGGTATATCGTTATAATCTCTTACCACAAGGCCTCCGATTGCTTGCATTTTTGATTCAAAGTCCTCATCTGTGATACCGTAATTTCCTATAATCGGATAAGTCATTACTACCATTTGATCTACATACGAAGGGTCGGAAATAATTTCCTGATAGCCTACCATTGATGTGTTGAAAACAAGTTCGCATATATTGTCTTTTTCTGCACCAAAACCTGTGCCATAAAACTCTCTGCCGTCCTGCAACACGATTTTCCTGTTGTGATTCATTTTACCATCCTCCCGTTTATGAACGTTGCTAAACACTTACCGTAAACTTCCATGCCGTCATAAGGCATGCTCCTTCCCATAGTACGAAATTCTTCTCTGTTTACAGTGTACTTCGCGTTCGTTTCTACTAAAATACCGTCATTTTCTACAGACGGAATGCCAAATATTCTCCTCGGGTTATCGCTCATTAACTGTATAAGCTTTTCAAAGGAGATTATTCCTTTTTTTACAAAATTTGTATATATGACAGGGAATGCGGTTTCGAGGCCAACAATCCCGTTTAAGCTGTTTTTAAATCCTCTGCTTTTTTCTTCGGCAGAGTGTGGTGCGTGGTCTGTTGCAATCATATCGATCGTACCATCGCAAATGCCCTCTATGAGAGCTTCTTGATCTTCTTTTTTTCTTATCGGCGGGTTCATTTTGAAATCGCCGCTGTCTTTAACGTCTTCATCGCAGAAAACAAGATAATGAGGGGCCGTTTCTACAGAAACGGGCAGGCCCGCTTTCTTTGCTTCTCGTATAAGCTGAATACTCTCTTTTGCAGAGGCATGGCACAGGTGGTAACGGCAGCCTGTTTTTGCAACGAGCTTTAAATCTCGCTCTACTTGCAAATATTCGCTCTCAGCGGAAGTGCCGTATCGCTCATCTTCGCAGTGTGCCACAATCATTTTATTAAGGCTTTTTGCTTTTGTCATGGCAGCCAACATCATTTCGTCTGACTGCACGCCTCTGCCGTCGTCGGTGAACGCTATAACGTGCTCGCTAAGCTCCTCCATATCAGAAAGAGATTCTCCCTTAGAACCTTTTGTTATACATGCATACGGAAAAACATGTATTTTGGCATTTTGCTTAATAAGACTCGTCTGTACGCTTAAATTTTCAATACAGTCGGGAGCAGGATTAAGGTTTGGCATACTGCATACCGAAGTAAATCCACCTGCAGCCGCAGCAGCAGTACCTGTTTCAATTGTTTCTTTATACGAAAAACCCGGCTCTCTGAGATGAACGTGAACATCAACAAAACCGGGTAAAATAAACAATTCGCTTGATTTATCAGTTAAAACGGAAGATGAAAAAGGGAATAAGCCTCCCGAAAGAGAAAAAGATGGCAATTTATCCGTGCCGCAACATGGATTTTCACTTGATATTAAAAATTCTTTCTCGATAAACTTACCGTTTTCATAAACCTTTATTTTCTTAGAAAACGTTTTCTCTTTTGCACTTTCAGATATCTTTATGATGTCCATCAAGAGTGCCTCCGTGTTTTATTCTCGATTTTTCATTATAATCTTTTTAGTATAAAAAGTCAATTGCAGAATCGCAAAAAAATAATATTTTTATATAAATTTATTTGCCTTGCACAATACTAAATGATGGTGTAAAATGCGTAAGTGGATGTGCTTTAAGCACAATGAGGAGTGTAAAACAATTGTCTTTGATAAATACAAATGATAACAAGATAAACTCGCATGAGCAGTCTCTTGGAAGAGGCTTCGTTGTGCTTTCTGTTGCAAACATTGCCGTAAAGGTGATGTCTCTCTTATTTATACCTTTTTTGCGCAATCTATTAGGTGGCGAAGCAGGATACAGTGTTTATAATTCTGCGTATCAGGTGTTTGCGTTTGTATATGTGTTGACAACAGCGGGATTTCCGACTGCAATATCAAAACTTGTGACTGAGCTCACATCTACAGGCAACCGCAAACAGGCAAATCAAGCTTTCAAAATGGCGCGTACGTTTATGGTCGCATTGGGTTTTGCGCTTTCGGTTGTAATGATGGTTTTTGCGAAACCTATCGCCAGGCTTATGAATAATGAAGAAAGTTGGCTTGGTATCGCGACTCTTGCTCCTACCGTTTTGATTTGCTCTTTGCTTTCGGCATATAGAGGTTATTTGCAGGGTCTTAAAAACATGACACCTACTGCAGTATCGCAAGTGATTGAGCAACTGGCTCACACAGTTATTTCAATTATATTGGTGCTTTGCCTTCAAAGCAAGGGAATAGTATGGGCTGTAGCAGGAGCTACCATTGGAACAACTGTTGGTGCCGCGGTTGCACTTCTTGTTGTAATTAAATATTATAAGGTAGCAAGCCATGATCAAAAAATTCTCCACGCCGGCGAAGATTTAAGAGGCGTCAGACAATTGGGTAACAAGTCTCTTATGCAAATGCTTGTTTATTACAGCATACCGATTACAATTAACGCAGCTATTCAAAATGGCGGTAATATGATTGATACTTCTATTATGAAAGGCAGATTACTTGAGGCCGGCTTTACAGAACACGCCAGCAAGACACTTCACGGTATGATGGGTATAACGCGTTCGCTTATCAACGTGCCTGCAGCATTGATTACTGCACTTTGTATCAGCCTACTTCCCATAATGGCAGGCTTGTATGCACAAAAAAAATACGCCGAAGCGCAGCAAAAAGCAGATTATGCAATAAAACTTTGCTATATTGTGGCAATTCCGATGTCAGTGGCTATGTGTGTGTTTGCAGAACCGCTGTATACAATGATGTTTTTAGGAAACGGATACAGAATTTTAAGCCTTATGGCTTTCAGTGTTATTTTCATGGGTATAGTACATTTACAAAGCTCAATAATGCAAAGTGTTAATTTGCTTTTCAGTGCAACTCTTAATATGGCTATTGGCGTTGCAGTAAAAGCGATTCTCAATTATATTTTAATTTCATTTCACTCCGTTAATATTTACGGAGCGATAATTGCAACATATATTTCATATATTATACCATTGGTGTTAAATCACAGATGTTTGCTTAAAAGGCGTAATATTAAACTCAAGCTCTTTAGTGAAGCAGTGCTTCCTTTCCTTTGCAGTGGACTTATGTTGGTGGGTGCGGTGCCGGTATATTTGCTTATGAATTGGCTTTTTGGCTTGTTTATGTCAGTTTACTTTACGGAAACCTTCGCGCTTATTTTCGCTGCAGTGGCAGGTATTGTAATTTACGCATTCACAATGAAGAAAACAGGTGGCATGGACAGTGATGATTTTGCACTTATTCTACCAGCTAAAATAAGAAAGAAACTAAAGTTATAATATAAAATACTATACATTAAAACATAAGGGGGTTTTTTATGAAGTTTTTCAGAAAAATTAATTTTGGAGTAATTGTGTTGCTGATTGTTGTGATTTCTGTCGCTGTTTATATGATATATATGAATAGCAAATACAATGATTTAGGGGAAGAAGCAAACGTTTTTCTTGTCTCGTTTTTTGAGGCGGATGCCGATTGGGGCACTGTACCTGAAGAATACAGAAAAGATTCAAAAAGCTACATAGAATTGATTGAAAAAGATGTTAAAAAGTACTTTTGTGATGATGGTGCATATGAGTTTTACATTAAAAATGCAATATTAGCACAGTATGAGAGTAATAATTTTTATGATCAAAGCGACCGGAAATTTAATGAGGCAACTATTTTTGAGACAGCATATGACGGTGAAAATTTTGAGGTTTTTTTGACGGTCGATACAAGCTTTTTCTCAGGATCTGTTAATATGACGTTGATAGAAGCAGATGGCGGATTTAAAATCAAATGTTTAGATTATCCTTTCCCGGAATTTGTGAATGTTACTGCCGGTGAGTCTTGGTAAAGGAGGATGGGATAATGGAAACTATATTAAGTATTAAGAATTTAAATAAAAGTTTTGGTTCAAAACATATTATAAAAAATGCAAGTTTTGATGTTTATGCAGGTGAGATTTTCGGATTTTTAGGGCCTAACGGTTCAGGTAAAACAACCACAATTAAGATGATAATGGGTTTTCTTTACCCTGATAGCGGAGAGATTACTATTTGTGACTGTAATGTAAAGAAAAATTACGAAGAAGCCATGAATTACGTAGGTGGAATTGTAGAAAATCCTGAAATGTACAAAGAAATGACAGGAATGCAGAATTTACAGATGTACGGGCGTTTGCATGACGGAGTGACGAAGGAACGAATAAATGAAGTAGTTGAAATCGTGGGTATGCAATCGAGAGTAAACGAAAAGTTAAAAAAATATTCTTTGGGCATGAAACAAAGAATTGGTTTAGCACAGGCAATATTACATAAACCAAAACTTCTCATACTTGATGAGCCAACAAACGGCCTCGATCCTGCAGGAATAAAAGAACTCAGAGATATATTGAAAAAACTGGCACATGAAGAAAATGTTGCAGTATTGGTGTCAAGCCATATGCTTGCAGAAATGGAGCTTATGTGTGATAGAGTTGCGATTATTGATAAAGGAACAATTATTGATGTTAAACCTATTGAAGAAATTTTACATATGGCGGCAAGACAAGAAACTTATAAATTTGAGCTTGATTCTTCACAATTTGAACAAGCTAAACAAGTTCTTTCATCTGCTTATGAAGAAGAAAACATTGTCAGCGGCTCAGAAATAATTGAAAACGGACGTGCGACACTTAGTGTTGCTGTGCCATCAGATAAAATACCGGAGATTAATAAACTGTTGGTTCAAAATGATATTTCAGTTTATGCTATAGGCAGAGTAGAGAATTCACTTGAAGATGCCTTTATTGAAATTACGGGAGGAGGTATTTCAATTGCGTAAGTTTTTTTCGTTATTTTTAAATAAAATGCTTAAAATTCGCAAAAAAGTTGCGGTTTTTGTTATGGTCATTGTCATGACAGTAGGA
>JAGAQK010000097.1 GCA_017622825.1 Clostridia bacterium
AAAAATAAGCGATACCTGGTTAACAAAACCAAGTATCGCTTATCTTTTGCTGTTGCACCGTGTTTGGCTGCTACCCTATATCAGTAATCTTTCATACTGTCTTATTGGAAGCTGCACAAAAGCAGTCCCTTTAAACTTATGGTTTATGATATTAAACTTTAACTGTCCAACCCATTGTGTCTTCAATCTTACCTGACTGAATTCCTGTGATTGAATCATAAAGCTTTTGTGAGATTTTACCAATCTCGCCATTGTTAATTGTCATAACGTGATCTTCCCATTTAAGCTCGCCAACAGGAGAAATAACAGCAGCCGTACCGGTACCGAATACTTCGTCGAGTTTACCTGCTTCGTAAGCTTCATAAACTTCGTTGATAGAAAGTTTACGCTCTGTAACTTTATATCCCCAGCTCTTAAGAAGCGCTATTGAAGAATCTCTCGTAACGCCTGCTAAGATACTGCCGTTAAGAGCAGGAGTGATAACCTCGCCATCAATTACAAAGAATACGTTCATTGTACCAACTTCTTCAATGTATTTGCGCTCAATACCATCAAGCCAAAGAACCTGTGTATATTTAAGTTCATAAGCTTTCTCCTGAGCTCTGATGCTTGCTGCGTAGTTACCGGGTGTTTTTGCAAAACCAATACCACCGCGAACTGCACGTACATAGTCGTCTTCTACAAAAATCTTTACAGGGTTCAAGCCCTCAGGATAATATGCACCAACAGGAGAAAGAATTACCATGAACAAATATGTCTCAGCAGGCTTAACTCCCAAGAACGGGTCTGTTGCAATTATAAAAGGACGAATGTAAAGTGATGTGCCGGGAGCCTCGGGAATCCAGTCTCTGTCAATGTCAACGAGCTTTCTGATTGCTTCAAGAGCAAATTCCTCGTCAATTGCAGGAATGCAAAGTCTCTCATTTGAAATGTTTGCACGCTCAAGATTCTTCTGCGGTCTGAAAAGCAATACTTCGCCGTCAGGTGTCTTATAAGCTTTGAGTCCTTCAAAAATACCTTGTCCATAATGGAAAATCATTGCTGAAGGGTCAAGTGACAAAGGCGCATAAGGCTCGATTCTTGCATCATGCCAGCCTTTACCTTTTGTATAATTCATAATAAACATATGATCTGTAAAAATTTTACCGAAACCAAGCTTGTTCTCATCTGTGGGCTTTGACTTCGGAGCTGTAGTTTTTGTAACTGATATTTGAAAATCTTTACTCATAATCATTACCTCCAAAAATTTTTCACCTACTAATTATATCATTGCAAAAATATTATTCAAGAAAAAAAATTGTTTTTATGCTCTTGCTATCTTCTCAATTTTTCTGTTCCTAAAATACAGTGCAATATCAATACTTACAATTGTAATGTTGAGCAAGTAGAAATAAAAAGCAAGCGTTACGTTGTCTGTCAAAATTTTACCAAATATTCCCGCAATGTATCCTATCCAAATTGCAAAAAGAAAAACAAAACTCTTTCCTGCTGTGCTTCTTGCTTTATATGATTTATAAACAGAAAGGGGCCATGAAATACCAAAACAAATCATCATTATAACTTCTAAAATCTCACCAAAATTTTCCATTATTGTTAACCACCAATCAATAATTATATTTTACATTAACATTTTACAATAAATCATTATTATTGTATAATATCAGAAATATATGTTATTCATAACTTTTGTATTATGGGTTTATATCTAAAAATTAAGGAAGGATTTAGAATAAATGGAATTACAGCAATTAAAATATTTTACAGTTGCAGCAACAGAGTTGCACATCACAAGAGCCGCAGAAATACTTCATATAGCGCAGCCGGCCCTCACCCAGTCCATAAAAAGATTGGAAAACGAGCTTGGGGTTCAACTATTTATACGAAATGGCAGAAATATCATTCTGAGTGATACCGGAAAATTATTTTATAAAAAAATCACACCTATTCTAAATCAACTGGAAAATGTCGCTGACGAAGTAAGAGAAGCCGAAGGAATTTTTCGTAGAACAATACACGTGAACGTTCTTGCTGCATCATCGACAATAACGAATCTTTTAATAGAATATAAAAAAACGCATAACGACATTGAATTTCATATTACAAGAAGCGAAAAATCAAAGGAGCATCACATTGAAATCTCATCTATGCCTTATGAAATTAAAACTTCCGGCAAAAACGTAAAGCTTATAGAAGAAGAAATTATGCTTGCAGTACCGGCTGATTCAGAATATGCCAAAAAAGGCGCCGTTTCCTTAAGAGAAATTGCCAACGAAAGCTTTATAAGCCTCTCCGTATTTTTGCCGCTCAGAGAAATATGCGACGATCTGTGTTCTTCTGTCGGCTTTCTGCCACACATAGCATTTGAATGTGACAGTCCGGAAGCTTTGCGTAACCTCATTACCGCTAAAATGGGTGTCGCTTTTTGGCCGGCTTTTTCGTGGGGAATTCCCGATAAAAACAATATTAAGCTCATTAATATCACTGAGCCTGATAATTGCAAAAGAAATCTCGTCGTCAGCCTTAATGCCAACTCCGAGAAATCTAAAATAATAAAAGATTTATTTGATTATATTGCAAATAAATTACAGCATTGACATAAACTCAGCTTCGTCAATTATTTTAATGCCAAGTTTTAAAGCTTTTTCCAGTTTACTGCCGGCTTCTTCCCCGGCTAACACATAGTCCGTCTTTGCTGATACGGAAGACGAGCACTTACCGCCACGGTCTTCTATCATTTTTTGCGCTTCGGCTCTTTTTAATGTAGGCAAAGTACCTGTAAGTACAAAAATTTTAGATTCAAATAAAGATGCCCCCTCACCTCCGGCAAGGCTTGCAGCCGGCGATGCATACGTCATATTTAATCCGAGCTCCTTGAGCTCCTCTATGAGCTCTAAATTCTTGCTGTCGGTAAAAAACTCACGTACACTTTCTGCCGTAATCTTTCCAAAATCTTCCAAATTTTCCAATGATTCGCTGTCAGCGGCAATAATAGCATCAATATTTCCGTAGTGCTTTGCAAGAACCTTTGATGCTGCCGCACCGATCTGCCTTATGCCGAGACCAAAAATCAGCCTGTAAAACTCATTATTCTTCGTGTTCTCTATTGAAGCAAGCAGATTGTCAACAGACTTCTCACCCATTCTTTCAATATTTATCAACTTGTCTCTATGAAGATGAAGCCTGTAAATATCGCTGATTTTTGTAACAAGTCCTTCATCACAAAGCACTTTCAAAACAGCAGGACCGAGACCTTCTATATTCATTGCGTCTTTTGATGTAAAATGAATGAGGCCTCTGTAAGACTTTGCCGGGCAATCATTATTTATACACCTATATGCAGCCTCATCCTTCTCTCGGACTACCTTTCCACCGCATACAGGGCACGTTTCCGGCATCGTAAATATTTCCCGGGAAATATTTTTTTCTTTTTCTCGGGCATCTTTGTCAACTGATACAACTGCCGGTATAACGTCTCCTGCTTTCATAAGCTGTACCATATCCCCTATTTTTATATCTCGTTCGAGAATATAATCCATATTGTGAAGCGTTGCTTTAGATATAGTTGATCCTGCAAGGAAAACAGGTTCAAGTATAGCAAGAGGTGTCAGCACTCCCGTCCTGCCAACGTTAATTTCAATGTCTTTTAATCTCGTAAATTTCTTCTCGGGCGGATACTTATATGCAGTGGCCCACTTCGGAAACTTCGACGTAGACCCCAACGCTTCTCGTTGTTTAAAATTATTTGTTTTAATTACCGCTCCGTCAATGTCATACTCAAGCAAGTCTCTGTTATTGCCTATTTCTTGTATTGCATCCCATACTTCTTCTGCATTTTTGCAAACTCTGTACATACTGCTAACTTTAAAGCCTTGCTCTTTAAGATATTCAAGTGCTTCGCTGTGCGATTTAATTTCAGGTGCATCGTCTGATATTTCTTGTAAATTAAAAACAAATATATCAAGATTTCTTTGTGCTGCAATTTTTGAATCTAACTGTCTTAATGAGCCTGCAGCAGCATTACGCGGATTTGCAAAAGTTGGCTGTCCTTTCAAGTCCTGTTCTTCATTAAGCTTCATGAATGATGTTTTGGGCATATATATCTCGCCTCTTACAACGAGTTTTTTTACGGAACTTTTCGTTCTCAGCGGCACTGACATTACTGTTTTAACGTTAGCTGTAACATTCTCGCCAACATTTCCGTCGCCACGTGTAGCGCCGACAGTGAAAAGGCCATCTTCATAAGAAAGAGCCACCGACAAGCCGTCAATCTTCTTTTCAACTACAAACTCCACCGTTTCGTCAGGAAAAGCTGCCTGTATTTTATTGCAGAATTGGTGAACTTCCGCTTCGTTGAAAACGTTATCAAGGCTTTGAAGCGGCACGTTATGTGTGAATTTTTCAAATCCTTCAAGTACCTCGCCGCCTACTCTTTGTGTAGGTGAATCGGGCGTAATCAGCTCCGGATTAGCACTTTCTAATGCTACAAGCTCCCTGTAGAGTGAATCGTATTCAAAGTCCGAAATTTCAGGCTTATCAAGCACGTAATATTTATATGAATAATCATTAAGAAGTTTTTTTAATTCTAAAATTCTTTCATGCATAACAGGCTTTTCTCCCTTTGAATTAATTTTGCTTATTATACTACAAAATATCTTTGCAGAAAAGAAAAAGCTTTTTTAAATTAGATATTCATTTATTTCTTTCATTTCAAAACCCTTGTGTATTGCCATATTAATACCGGATGAGATTACTTCTGACAATCTTTCGATTGCTATATCTATATTTTTTGGCGTAACAATCATGTTTATTATTTCATTTTCTGACTCTAACTTTAAATTATTGTCATTATTACTTATTTCAAGTATATCTCTTACAAGTGTTGCGGCATCTACAACGGTAGGCACTCCAATTGCAATTACAGGTATTCCCAGAACATCTTGTGACAACTCCATTCTATGATTTCCAACCCCTGAACCCGGTACTATTCCTGTATCGGAAATCTGTATTGTGGTATTTACTCTCGATGTTTTTCGTGACGCCAGAGCGTCAATAACTATTAAAATATCCGGCTTTACTGTTGATATCATTCCTTTAATCATTTCACTTGTTTCTATACCGGTAACGCCCATTACACCCGGCGCAACAGCGCACAAATTACCTAATCTTGCGTCAATTTCTAAATTGTCATTATTTTCTATATTTTTAACGTGTCGAGTTACAACTACTTTATCAACAACTTTAGGCCCAAGCGAATCTGCAGTGATATTTCTATTGCCCAGACCTGCTATCATAATTACTGGTGAATTATTACAGAACTCACTGATAAATGCTGTTAATTCTGTTGAAAGTGATTTTGCAATGTTTTCCTGATTGTCAAGTGTATCAAGTATAGGATTTTTGAATTCTAAAGTTAAATACTTTCCTATTTTTTTGCCTATTTTTTTTGCCGCTTCTTCACTCGTAATTTCAATGTCTGTTATTAAAATGTAATTGTTTTCTCTTGTTTTAACAAACATGCCTTTCGGCAGTGCGTCTTTATCACGCATTTTTTCGGAACGTTTCTCGTCTATCATTTCTCTTGCCTCAAGTGCAAGGTCTGTTCTGATTTCCATAAATACAATCTCCTTTTTTATATTACTTATTTAGTATTCTATTTTGAATAATTTTTATAAGTATTAAATTTGACATTTGAAATTAAAAGATTATACTTTATGAAACGAATTCACGTCTGGAGGCTTTTTGTATGAATTGGTTAAAACGTTTTATGTACGGACGATACGGTTTTGATGCCTTTTCTAATTTTTTGTTGATTCTTTCTTTAATTTTATATTTTATTGTGGCATTTATCCCTTTTAAAATAGTTATAATTATTCCTTTGGGATTAATTTTTTATACTTATTACCGTTGCTTTTCAAGAAACATACAAAAAAGATTTAACGAGAATCTTAAATTCAAATCATTTTTTAAACCTCTTACATCTTTCTTTTCAATACGCAGAAAAAAATTCAAAGACAGGAAAACTCACAAATATTTTAAATGTCCTCAATGTAAGCAATATATGCGCGTACCAAAAAACAAGGGCAAGATCCAGATGACCTGCCCTAAATGCAAACAAGTAATAATTGCCAAAACTTGATTTTTTATTTTAGCAATTTATTCCATGTCTCTTGCCCCACGATACCGTCCGGGGCAATTTTTTTCGCTTTTTGAAATGCAATAACTGCTTTTTCTGTACCGCCTCCATACAGACCATCAATTTCCATATTATAGTGTCCGAGTCCTTTCAAAAGTCTTTGCAGTGTATAAACTTGCGGATTATAGTTTAATAGTCCTTTTGAAAGCTGGTATAGCTTTACTGTCACGTTTTCTGTATATTCCGGCTTTTCCTCCTGCTCTGCTTTTTCATATTCCACATATGGCAGTTTTCCATGTTTTTTCCAAATTCTGTCATTATATCCACTTTTTGGCGAAATGTTTGCTACAGCCGTTATTTGTACGCAATTATCCCATTTGGGTGTACACTCCACTGCCATTCCTTCCCCTACGTAAATGCCGCAGTGTCCATCTGTCCACAAATATTCTCCTACTTCTATTTTTGCGAAATTTTCGCTGACGTCGCTGCATTGCTGCAACATTCCGTACTCTGTAATATCGGGAACGCCGTTACTATTGTAGACTGCTCCGCCGTTTACTTGATTTAAGTCTCCGTTCCAACCCCAAAGCACGCCTTTTATGAGGCAAATGCAGTCGAAACCAAAGTAACCCTGACCGATGAGGGCGCGAAGCTCTTGTTGCCTCTTGGTCGTGTACCAATTAGGTAATTGCTTCGATTTCTGAACAATAATATTCTCTGTGATGGGCTGACCAAACATCCCGTTGCCGTAAACAGTCTTGTATTTGGTAGCTATTTCCTGTAATTTTTTTACAAATTCTATATTAGTCAATTTTTTCTCCATAAATGTGTCATTGATACATTATATGAATTAAAGTACGTCAACGACTCAAAAAGCCTGATTTTCTATACAATTTTCTTTTTATAATACTTTTCTATGTACTTTTTAGTCTTTCTTGTTTTTTGAATTTCGCCTACTACAAAAAATAACCTTTTTTCTTTTCTTGGATAAGAAATAACATAGTGCGGTAATTCGAGACCAGGACTATTCCAACTACCCATGAGCGATATATTTCTAATATCGCACCATTTGATTATTTCCCTTTGACCAAAAATATAAACAATTTCAATACATTCATCAGAAAAATAAAAATACAACGGAGATAACACAAACACAGATATAGGTAATAAAATAAAAATAGCAAATAATATGCTTAATCCGATTTCATCTAATATTGCAGAACTTATTGAAAGACCGAGAAAAACAATAAACAGTAAAATACAAAGCACCAAATGTGTATTAAATGCAATATATTTTTTATTCACTGGTATAACCTCCTTTAGTGTCCTTATATGGTTTACGCAAAAATGGTATGTTCCTTCAATTGTGTATTGTTGCATAAGAGCAGAAGGGGCAAAAGATTTTAGTGATGTTTTTGCTATCGCACAAGTAATATTAAAAACAACTATATTAAAACCGATGATTTATAACATTAAGATTAAGTTTGGTCTATTCTTATATCAATAGACTTAATTGTTTGTTTTTTGGCATATGCATATCCTTCTGAATTCCTTATATAATTAAAAAAGTCTTCATCAGAATCATCACTCCATAAAGTATCTTCAAGAGCACAATTTTCTACGTCAGGGCAAAACATAATACTGACTCTAAGCTGATAATATTCGTCTTCTCCGTCAGGATATTGTCTTACCAAATCAAAATAAAACAAATTCTCCCCTGTAAAATCATAAACACCATACTCGTTCAATAATAAATCTTCTTCTATTGGAGTTTTGCACATTTCTTCGAATACATTTATGATTTCATCCAACGAATTACTAATTGAAATATTACTCTTTAAATACTCTAATAAATCCATATTATTTACCTCGTGATTTACATTTCGGCCATCTTTCGGCTTAGCTGATAAAAATAATCATTATATGTGTAGTAGTCATCGCTTTGATAAACAAAATCTTCACAAAAGTCGAGAGAAGCAACCGCTCGTTCTTCAAAGGGATTTGTTTTATCAAACAAGTCGAGCATGTCTTCCTTGCTTGTAATTGTTATGTCTTTTGTGCAAAAAAGTTCGTTCTCTATATTTCCGTAAGGACACATATTGCCGTGTCGGCAGGTCATACAGCAAGCCAGCTTAACATCATTGGGAAGCTTTGTTTGTAAATCGGCAATCGTATCTGTCCAGAGAAAATCTGCACCATATCCTTTGTATTCAATTTCGTTAAATAACAATGTGACTTCTGATTGGAGATTTGCTATAACCTCGCTATCGTCATAAGTAATCTCTATAGGAACCATTGTTTTGCCGTTTGATGTAAGCAAAGGAACTTTACCTTGTAGTACCTTTTTCATTTTGCATTCTCCTTTGCGGTGCTTTGATACTATCGGTCAGTTTTAATATCTGTATTGCAAATTCGGTAGACATATCCGCAAGTTTGTTTTCCGCCATTATAACCTCTTTGTAATGAATATACCACGAATTCTTTAACTTTTCAATGAAATCTGCATCGCAGATGAAATTAAATCCACCCATCCGCCGTTGAGGCGGATTTCATCCCCGAAGGGGATTTCATCATCGAAGATGATTTCACCCACCCGACAGGGTGGATTTAGTTTAAAAAAACAACCTTTGCCTACCAAGACAAAGGTTGTTTTTTTTGCGAAAGACTACCTAAACGGAGCAGGATCAGGGGAAAACTACCCAAAAGTAATGTGCCTGTCCTGTTCGATAAATTGGATTTTGTCGAATTAATTTTTAAGTAGCTTTTTGCTGAACTTTTGAAAATCTTTTGTCAAAGCGCAGAAAGAGGCGGCCTTCGGTACGATATTCCCATCCTTATCAAGGTATTCACTGCAGAAGTCCATCTGATAAAACAGACCACGGGATACAACCATGAACGGACCACGCAACATAAAAACGTTATTTTTTCGCCAAATATCCTGCTGAATAAGAATTCCTTTTCCATCCGGTGTAGTCTGCATGGAGATGTTGTTAAATGGCTCTTCGGAAAAATAAATAGCAAGATACCTTTCTTCATTACCTGATAAAAAAGAATGTAATTCTGTTGCAGACAGTTCTTTAAAGCATCTTTGTGCATTTTGGGAATCCCAATACCAGCAATAGACAAATAGATTCTTGTTTATGAAATAATTGGCAATGCCAAGCAACTCATCATCCGACCAATAACCCATCAAAGAATATGTTTTATATTTGATTTTAGGCTGTTTGCAAAAAGTTATGGGATGGTCAAGCAGTTGGGAGGATGGCGAATAATCAATTTCTATTGTCGGAAGTCTTTTGACTTTTTGACAAACTGTACACGAACAGGTAATGTTTATTTCTCGAAAATCTTCTGTGCCCTCTCTTGGCGTGTATTCAAATGTAAGATTAAAACGGTCATTCTTACAGGAACACTTCATTATGGGCGGGTATTTCTCTTGGATAAGGTCATACCAATAGTCTGCGCTGTCCAGGAGAAAATAAGATTTATCGGTTGGGGTACATATGATACCTACATTCTCATCACGAATAAATCGTATTTGAAAGTCTTTTTCTCCGTCTTGAGTTACAATCAGCTTGGAAATAATAGCTTCGTTTTGATACATAGTTTCCCACCAACATATTAGTCAAATTCGAGTTTATCGAATTAATTATACCACATATTACACCATTTTCCAATGATATATCGCTGGCGCGATATGATATACGGCTTGCGCCGCATGATATACTTGCTATGCAAGTATGATATAATATCCGTTCCTTCATATGCCGCAGGCATATATCATCGCTCGAAGAGCGATATCATATCGAAGATATATCACCCGTTCCGACAGAAACGGATATCATTGTAAAAACCTCTTTTGTCTGGTAGACAAAAGAGGTTTTTTACATGGTGCTGGTGACCGGACTTGAACCGGTACGGAGTTTCCCCCGAAGGATTTTAAGTCCTTTGCGTCTGCCGATTTCGCCACACCAGCGTGTGTGAACGTTGTGAATTATACCAAAGCAAACTCTATGTGTCAAACAAATTTTCTTTAAAACTTTCAATTTTGCAAAAGCTCAAATCTGTGTTATACTCTACAGTGTTATAATTACAAAAAATACGAGGTGAAATAATGTCACTGGCAGCTTTTGGTATGTCAATAGAATATTTGATAGATCAGTTTCTCGGGATTCCCGGCTTTGTGCTTTTTTTATGCTTTAGAGGCTTTTGTCAAGCATGGACTGCGTATAAGTTAGGAGACGGTACAGCACGTTTAGCAGGATTTATGACAATGAACCCGACGAAGCATATTAATCCGATAGGCTTTATATTTATACTTATATTCGGGTTCGGTTACAGCAATCCCGTACCGGTTAACACAAGAAATTTCAAAAAAATCAAGAGAGATAACGCAATACACATTTTATCAGCACCCATTAGCGGTATACTGCTAATGATAATTTCAATGTTTCTTCTATATTTGTTGTGGTTTATAGGTATAAAAACAGGTCTCGCGCTACCCGGTATACCACCTTCATTTTACTGCATAAATAGCAGTTACGGAATACTCCAGCTCATAGCAACTGTAGCAGATACATCTACGATAGTATACACAGCATTTCTTTGCATAATAGGACGTACGGCACTTGTTTCAATACTACTCGCTTTCTTCTTCCTTCTCCCCTTGCCGGGACTTGACGGATATAAGCTTATAGCAAACTTTTTACCGTACAGATACTATTCAACGTTATATAAAATAGAGCAATACAGCTTCTATATTTTCTTAGGATTTATATTGTTAATAAACGTATTTCCGCAAGCTTATTCAATAGTATCGGTACCGTCAATGGCACTGCTCAATTTATTTAACAGACTATTTGCTCAACTGTTTGGTATATTCATATAAACGCTGTTTACATAATACTGTAAAATTTTAACACACATATTATTTCACCGCATTGCAAATATTACAATTGCCTTCACAAAAGGCAATTATTTAAAGTGTGGTGAATTTTTATGTCTAAGAAAAACAGTGCATTCGATCAGATGAAATACGAAGTTGCAAACGAAATGGGTATCCAGCTCAATCACGGTTACAACGGAGACAAGACAGCAAGAGAAAACGGTGCTATAGGTGGCAGAATTACTCAGAAAGTTTTTGAGCAATATACAGGCAAAAATTATAGCAATAAAAACGCGAAATAAACTTGCAAATTAGAAATTGCAAACAAGCAAAAATATTGGGTGCCCGCACTCGTCGGGCGCCCAATTAAATTAAATTAAATTAAATTCTTAACGGCTAAAATACCGGCGATAGTCTTAGCATCGCTAAATTGCCCATTCATAGCCATTTTAAAAGCAATATCAAAAGGCAATTTAATAACGTGCAAAAACTCCTCTTCATCACGATGAATTTTTCCCTGCTTCAAATCACGGGCAAAATATATGTGAAGCTTTTCAGAACAATATCCGGGCGTAGCATACATAGAAAACAAGTGTTTAATCTCACCTGCAACCATACCCGTTTCCTCCTCAAGCTCCCTTTTTGCACAAGCTAAAGGGTCCTCACCAATTTCAAGCTTGCCTGCAGGAATTTCAAGAAGCTCCTGGTCTGCCGCTATACGATATTGTCTGACAAGAAAAATATTGTTATCTTCATCTAATGCCACAATCGCAGCACCACCATTATGACGAATAATTTCCCTTGAAGACTTTTGTCCGTCCGGAAGTTCAACGTCTGCAACATCCACGCTGAAAACTCTACCCTTGAAAACAGTATCTGTGTTGAAGATTTTCTCATAAAGCACGCCCGAATACTCGGTATCGCGCACATTATTCTCCTCTGAAACACCACTTTTGTACTTTGCGGCAGCAGCAACAGCCAGAGCATCACAGCGGTTATTAAACTCATTATCCGCATGACCTTTAACTTTAATCCACTTAACAGAATGATACTGACAAAGCTCATAAAGCTCTTTAATAAGTTCCGGATTTTTTAAAGGACCGTCTTTGCGCTTCCAGCCATTATTTTTCCAAGCGTAAACCCAACCCTTAGAAAAAGCATCAACAACGTACGAGCTATCAGAATAAATCTCAACCTCGCACTTTTCTTTAAGAAGCTTCAAAGCCTCAATAGGACCTCTTAACTCCATCCTGTTATTAGTTGTATCAGCCTCGCCACCGGATAATTCTTTTTTAACGTTACCACACATGAGAATCACGCCGTATCCACCGGGGCCAGGATTTCCGGAACAGGCTCCGTCAGTATAAATAACAACTTTCTTCACACTACACCTCAATAAATAAAGTATTATTTCTTTCCAAGTGCTTTATTCTCGCATGCCTCCATTGCATCAAAAATCGCACCACGAAAACCACTCTTTTCAAGTGAAGCCACAGCCTCAATCGTTGTGCCGGCCGGAGAACAAACCTGATCTTTTAAAACACAAGGCAAAGTACCCGTTTCCAATAAATATTTCACAGTACCGTAAACTGTCTGCTCAGCCATAACGTAGGCGTCTTTACGAGAAAAGCCGGCCCTGACAGCGCCGTCTGCAAGCGCATCTATTAAAACGCAAATATATGCAGGACTGCTTGAAGTCACAGAAATAATTTTATCAACAGCTCCTTCATCAGGAAGCATTACAACCTTGCCGCAGGCTTCAAAAATGCCCTTTATTTGCTCTTTAGCGTTC
>JAGAQK010000098.1 GCA_017622825.1 Clostridia bacterium
ACTGTTGAAGAAATACTTGATTACGGCAGAAAAATTTTTGCAAGTATAAGTATAGGAAATCATACTGCAGTTTTACAATATGATGGTAAACCCGGTGATGCAGTAAAGCTTAAAATAAATGATAAAGATATTTCTGTTATAGATAAAAAGCTAAATATCACGTTGGTGTGAGATTGAAAAACATTTTGTAAAGTGTTAAAATTACAGAGTAGTAATTATAGCTTTATGAGGTGACATTGTGAAAAAATTTAAAAATATCGTTAGTATTTTATTATCTTTTGTGATGATATTCGTTTTTGCTGTGTCTTGCAGTAAAGGGAATTCTTCGCCTGACAGTACTTCGACACCGACGGGGAATTTGGTACCGACACCAACACCGACGGCAAGCGTTCCGTCAAAGGAGTATACTCTTGAAAAGGAGCCGGGACATAACCAGCTTACTTTTTATTGGAATTATAAAGGAGACTACAGTAATTGCGATATTTGGTTATGGTGGGACGGTAAAGAAGGCAGCGGCAATTTGTTCCATGAATGTGAATATGGAGCAAAAGTTGTTGTAAACGTACCCGAGAGTGTTTCGCAGGTAGGCTTTATTGTAAGGCGTGACTGCAGTGAACCCGGTGGCTCTGCGTGGGGCTCTGCAACAAAAGATTTCGAAGAAGATAGATTTGCAGTGATTGAAGGAGAAGAAACATTTATTTATTTAAAGAGCGGTGTGGGTTCTCAATACACAAGCAAAGACGGAGGTAAAACGTTGGAAATTATTAAAAAGTTTACATTAGCAGGTATAACGGATTTTGATAAAATACAATATAATTTAACACCTGCCACAAAGCTTACTTCTATGGATCAGATAAAAGTATATCAGGGAAGTCAAAAAATTGATATCGCAGCAGTAAGTTCACTTAATCGCGATGCTGTGAGCGGTATAGTTACGTTAAGAGAAGATCTTGATATTTCTAAGCCTTATGAGATTGAAATAGAAGGCTTTGGCAGAAAAACAGTTGTGCCGACTTCAGTATTTGATACGAGAGAATTTATTGATAATTACACGTACGACGGAGATGATTTGGGAAGCGTTATAAAAGGCGACAGCACAACGTTTAAAGTTTGGGCTCCTACTGCTTCGAAGGTTGTTTTGGACCTTTATGAGGAAGGCCATATAGGGGAGGCTTATAAAAATATTGAAATGACGCGTACCGAAAAGGGTGTTTGGGAACATACAGAGAAGTGCGGGCACGGCACGTATTATACGTATACTGTAACGACTTCTGTAGGTACACAGACTGCAACCGATCCTTATGCTAAGTCTGCCGGTGCTAACGGTGACAGGAGTATGGTAATTGATCTTTCAACAACAAATCCTGAAAATTGGGATAAACCTTATACGGCCGGTACAGATACTTATACTGAGGCTGTTATATGGGAAGTACATGTACGAGACTTCAGCAATAAGATTGCAGAGTCACAATATAAAGGAAAATATCTTGCATTTACCGAAAAGGGTCTTAAAAACAGTGCCGGCGTAAGTGTTGGTATAGATTATCTTGTAAATCTTGGTGTTACACACGTTCATCTTCTTCCTGTATACGATTATGCGACTGTAGATGAGACTAATCCGGACGGTCAGTTTAACTGGGGCTACGATCCTAAAAATTATAATGTTCCCGAAGGCAGCTACAGCACTGACCCATATAAAGGTGAAGTAAGAGTTAATGAATACAAGAAAATGGTACAAGCGCTTCATAATGAAGGTATTGCAGTTGTAATGGACGTTGTATACAACCATACTTATGATGCAAACAGCTCATTTAACAGAATTGTGCCTTATTACTACTACAGATACACTCCTACAGGTGCTAACTCAAGTGCCAGCGGATGTGGCAATGATACTGCATCAGAGCGCAAAATGTTCCGTAAATTTATGGTGGACAGTGTGAGCTATTGGGCAAGCGAGTACAAGTTGGACGGCTTCCGCTTTGACCTCATGGGCTTGCATGACCTTGAAACTATGCAGCAGATTGAGACAGCAGTGCACAACATAAATCCTAAGGCGTTGATTTACGGAGAGGGTTGGACAATGGGTAGTACGATAGACAGCAGTGCCCAGGCTAATCAGACAAATATAAACCGTATTGATCATGTTGAAGGTGCGGCAGGCGGTATTGCAGTATTTAATGATGTTATAAGAGACGGCTTGAAGGGTAGTGTTTTTGACAAGACTTCAAAAGGTTACATTAGCGGAGAGTATGCTCAATACGCATCAAAAGTTCAATTTGGTATGACTGGCGGCAAAAATGCTGTTGCCGGCTGGTATGTTAAAAATGCGGCTGTTATTAATTACATGAGTGCTCACGATAACCATACTTTGTGGGATAAGCTTGCTCTTTCGAATGCAGCGAATACTGTAGAAGAAAGGCTTGCAATGAATCGTATTGGTGCTGCAATTCTTATGCTTTCACAGGGAACGCCTTTCATGCAGGCGGGAGAGGAAATGCTCAGAACGAAGAATGGCGATGAAAACAGCTATAAATCAAGCGATGAAATAAATAATATAAATTGGGAAGCTCTCACACCTGACAGCGATGCTTATAAAATGATGAATTATTATAAGGGATTGATAGAGCTTCGTAAGAGCCGTTTTGTATTAACAACACAAGGTCAAACGTCTGTTACATTTGATAAACTACAGCAAGGTGGTATGACTGCTTTGTTTAACAGTCATAAAGGAGAATCTGTATTTGCGTTGATTAATCCTACGGCATATGCTGATTCTTGTACGCTTGATGGTGAGTGGAAGATGCTTTCTGACGGTACTAACGCCGGCAGTGCAGTGATTGAAAACGTAAGCGGCAGTATCAATATACCGCCGTACACTGTAATCATACTTTCGAAATGAAGCAGTTGATATTGTGGAGCGATATTTCGAATATATGTGACCCTGCATCAAACTATGAATTGATGTCCGGCAAAATGGCTGAGTTTGCAGACCGGATTTTAAATTGCAAAGACGCTCTTAAACGTAAACAAAGCGTTGTTAGTGCTCTTATGCAAAAGCACGTTGCTCAGCTATACGGCCTGACAAAGGTAGTTGTTACTTATGGCAAACATGGTAAACCGATTATGCAAGATGTTAATTTTAACATCTCGCATTCGGTTGATATGGTTGTCTGCGCTGTTAGTGATTCTTTTGTGGGTTGCGATATTGAACTTGTACGTAAAGCACCTCTTGAGGTTGCTTTACGTTATTTTCGTGATGAAGAAAATGAATACTTAGATAGTGTCCCGGATGATGAAAAGAATTTGGCTTTTTTTAGATTATGGACTGCAAAAGAAAGTTATCTTAAAATGACGGGCGCGGGGCTTCAGGGAGGCCTTGGTACTTTTTATGTAAATTTTGATAAGGCACGAAGCGAAAAACCGGCGATAATATGTGATGGTACTGTTCAAAGCTGCACGCTTAATGAAATTGCTATACCGGGACATGATGATTATGTGTGTTTCGTTTGTAATCAAAACGGTATTTTTGAACCTGAATTTCAAGAATTTGTAGGGTTTTTCTAAGATTTCTCAATCTGCTTTAACTTGCAAGAAAGCTTTTATTGAGCTATACTGTGAAAATGTGATTATGTTTTACCTGCGGCGGAGGTGCCTGATTTGGAAAATAATAATGTTGAAAGTAATTATTCTATTCTTGGACTTAGCGAAAATACTGACAAAGAGCGCGTTGAAAAAAAGTACGCGATGCTTGTTAAGCAGTATAAGCATAAGACGGATGAATATGGCACAACAAATGAAGATTTAGAATACTATAATAAAATTACTAAGGCATACAATGAGATAATGGGTATTAAGGCTGATTATTCAGATACTGATCCTATGAATATAATACCTTATTCTATCAGAAAAAGATTTCAAAAGTTTTCTGCAACAATAGAAAATTACAAAATGCTGATTTTTGGTGTTTTACTTTTGGCTGTAATCGGAGTTCTTACTTTTCTTCAGCTCAGTGATTCTACCGATGAAGATATTAATATAAAATTCGTAGGAAGCTTTGCCTCGGGTTATTCCACAACAGAGGATGGATATATAGATATACAAATCGGCAAAAAATCGAATATTGTTGAAAACCCGATAGTTTCATACTTTACTGTTGTTGAAGGCGAGACTTCAATGCTTGACTCCGGTGCTAAACATGCTGCGGTCCAATTCAGGTCGGAGTTTACCACAGGCGCACTTGACGTTATCATTATTGATAAGGAAAATCTTGACGTTTATATCAATCAGCTCGTTTTTTTAAAACTTGATGACTTTATAGACGAGCACAAGAATGATGTCGGTTTTGAAAATTTAAATCTTTATACATACGAAAACTCAGGCGACAAAAATGACCATACAGAGTCTGGAATATACGCTATAGAAATAAGTAATATGGCATTCTTTGACGGCATGAATCTCGAAAAGAGATATCCTGAGGAAAGACAGACGATGTATCTTGCACTTGCAAGAAC
>JAGAQK010000099.1 GCA_017622825.1 Clostridia bacterium
ATGAGAACGAGAGGAGGTAACGTTCATGCCCTTTGATGGAATAGTGCTCAGCGGAGCAGTTTGGGAGATAAACGGGTTGCTTGAAGGCGGCAGGATAGAAAGAGTGTTTCAGACCGGGCGGTATGAGATAACGCTGCAGTGTCACTCGCATGGCGAGAAGTTCAGACTGCTTATAAGCGCAAACCCCGAAAATCCAAGGATTCATCTCACAAAAAGCAAAAAAGAAAATCCCTTGATAGCACCGCCGTTTGCGATGGTGCTCAGAAAGCACATACAAAGCGGCAAAATCATTTCGTTGACACAAGAAGGATATGACAGAATAGTAACGCTTACGGTTGAAACTCATAATGAAATGGGCGACGTTGTAAACAAAAAGCTCATCGCAGAAATAATGGGCAAATACAGCAACATAATACTTACCTCGGCAAGCGGAACAATTTTTGACTCCATAAAAAGAGTAGACGAAGATATGAGCTCGGTACGAGAAGTCATGCCGGGCAGAATTTATATGCTACCTCCACAGCAAGATAAAATCAAACCTGAAGAATTCAAAGAGCTTGCAGCTACAGCCGAAGATATGGCAGTAAGCAAGCTGATACTCAATACGATTTCAGGATTTAGCCCAATGCTATGTAAAGCGATTTGCTCAAATGCAGGAGTCCCACACAGTAAAAAGTACAACGAATTAACGCAGTGTGAGATAGCCGCGTTGAACGACGCCATAAAAAATTGCTGCCGTGATATATACGAAAAGAAATTCTCGCCGGCAATTTTAGACGGAGGGAAAGACTTCCACTGCACCGAAACAGTTCTCAAAGCTACGGAAAGCACTGCTGCAACCGGTGTAAAAAAATACAACACGGTCAACTTAATGCTTGATGACTTTTATACAAAAAAAGACAATGACGACAGGCTGAGACAGAAACAAAACAGCGTAAAAAAACACGTGAAGGCCGCGATGGAAAAATGTAAAAGAAAAATACAGATACACAGCAATACAGCAGAAGAAACGGCAGAGTACGAGAAGTATAAACAATTTGGTGAGATATTAACAGCAAATATGTATAAGTGCGGAGAATACGAAGAAAAAGTCATAGCGATAAATTATTATGAAGAAAGCATGCCCGAAGTCACAATAGAACTTGATAAAAACAAAACAGTGTCGCAGAATGCACAGAACTTTTTCCAAAAATACCGCAAGAATAAGACAGCAAATGAAAGCGCAGAGAAATATCTGGAAGAATGTATAAGCGAAATGGAATATTTGGAAAGCGTAGAGACAATGCTTGAAAATAATACAGATTTGTCAGAAATCGAAGAGATAAAAGAAGAACTTACAGAACAAGGGTATATAAAGCAAGAAAAGACAAATAAGAAAAACAAAAACGGTAAAAACAGCAAAAACGGAGCGGTAAGCGCGCCGCACGAATATTTGACACAGGATGGATACACAATATTGATAGGCAAGAATAATTTACAAAATGAGAAACTCACTTGTAAAATAGCCAAACCCGATGACGTGTGGTTCCATCTTAAAAATGCGCCCGGCTCACACGTAATATTAAAAACAGCAGAACACGGCGGGCAGATAACGAAACATTCCGTAGAATGTGCCGCAGCGCTGGCAGCATGGTACAGCAGTGCAAGAAACACAAGCAAGGCAGACGTGGATTATACAAGAGTAAAACACGTAAAAAAACAGCCCGGAGGCAGACCCGGCATGGTAATTTATGTAAATTACAAGACAATTACAATAAATCCCAGCGAAACGCCGGAGGGGTAAATGGTTTATGGTAACAGACAGACTTTTTTATATTGCGCAAAGCACGGATGAGGGGCGCGAAGTGCAATCGCTTCTTAAGGAACGATTGAATATAGCGTCCGGTATGATAAAGGTGCTCAAATATAATAAGGGAATACTATTGGATGGTGAAGTAGTAAGAGGAACAGCCACGGTAAAAGAAGGGCAGGTAATAACGGCGCTTCTTAATTGTCTTGAAAATGGGCCCGAAGGTGCGCCGCCGGACATCAGGCCTGAGGCCGGCGCACTTGATATAATTTATGAAGATGAAGCTCTTATAGTTCTTAATAAGCCGGCAAATACAGTGATTCATCCCACGTGCAGTCATCAGAGCGGAACGCTTTTGAACTATTTGATGTATTATTGGCAAGAAAAAGGTATATTTACTGATGCTCATCTTGTGGGAAGATTGGATAAAGACACGACGGGAATAGTAATAATTGCAAGAAATGGTTACGTACAAGAGGCGCTGAAGCGCCAGAGCCAACAAGGAGAAATGAAAAAATATTATCTTGCGGCTGTATCGCCGCCGCCGGCGCAGCCGGCGGGTACCGTCAACGCCCCTATTTCCAGAGACTACGACAGCATAATTAAAAGAAAAATTGACCCCGAAGGGGGAGCTACAGCAATAACGCACTACAAAACGCTCGCTGTACATCCGGCAACCGAGAGCGTTCCGTCTTGGGCTATTGTGGAGTATCTGCTGGAAACGGGCAGGACGCACCAAATACGTCTGCACAGTTGGTATTCGGGATTCCCGATAATCGGCGATACGCTTTACAGCGATACCGGCAATGATAGTTTTTCGGAATGTTTTGCACCACATCAACTGCTTCATGCATATAAAATAGAGATAACACATCCTGTGACGGGGGAAAAAATGGTGTTTAAAGCTATGCCGCCAAAGGAGTGGGGCAAGTATTTTTTTCTTGCAATGGATAAAATTGAGTGATATAATTTCGGAGTTATTTTTTTTAAGACTTTATGGAAGGGTGATACCGAATGACTATGACAAAAATGATGTCAGAAATCAATGAACAGCCTGAGATTCTTAAGAATCTTGAGAGCGTTAACAAAGAGACTTTAACAGCACTTTGCGCTGAGTTAAAGTCTAAGAACATTAAGCGCTGTACATTTACAGCAAGAGGAACTTCATACCACGCCAGTATTTATGCTCAGTTCTTATTGGCTGCAAAATGTGGCATCGTAAGTAGCTATGCAATGGCTTCTTGGGTTACTGTTTACGGTAGCACTCTCTTTAGTGCTGAAGATCTCGTAATCGGTGTTTCACAGTCAGGATATGCAGCAGATGCTTTGGCTGTTTTAGAGGAAGCTCGTAAAAACGGTGCTGTTACAGTAGCCGTAACGAACGATAAAGAGAGCCCGATGGCAAAATTTGCTGACTACCATCTTTTCTGCGCAGCAGAAGAAGAAATCTCGGTAGCTGCAACAAAGACGTTTACTTCCGAAATGGGCGCGCTCCTTCTCCTCGCGGCTTACTGGAGCGAAGATAAGGCTCTCCTTGCAAACTTCGCAGAGCTTCACAAATCAATTGCAGCAGCTCTCAAGATTTGTGATGAGAAAATCAGCGACCTTACAGACAAATTTGTAAATCTTGAGCATGGCTTTGTTCTTTCAAGAGGACTCACATATCCTATCGCTCTCGAAGCAACGTTGAAATCACAAGAAACTTGTTATGTTAAAATGAAAGGCTACTCAGTAGCAGACTTCTATCATGGACCTTTGGCTCAGGTAGATGAGAAGACAGCAATCATTCTCTTTGCAATGAAAGGTGCTTCACAAAAAGATAATCTTGCTATGGCAGATAAGCTTCGTGAGATTGGTGCACAGCCTCTCGTTGTAACAGATGATGAAGAAGTTGCAAAAGCAGCTCCGTTGTCATTCTTGCTTCCCGATACAGGCAGCGAATTCACTTCGCCTTTTGTTTGTGCTATTTTTGCACAGCGTTTTGCAGAAAGTCTCTGCGGCAAGAAGGGTCTCAATCCTGACCAGCCCAGAAACCTTAAGAAGGTTACAGTAACAAAATAATAAAATGAATAACACACAGTACGCACAAAGCCCACATTATGCAATGTGCCGGCGTATTGTCAATAAAATTCATTAGTGGATTGAAATAATTCACGATAAGCAAAACAATAAGCACTGCCGCTAAAATGAAAATTAAATGCGGCAGTATTTTTTTTGCAAAAATAAACCATTTTTTATCTCTAAAGCTTTTCTTGTCAGCTCCTGAACTCATAATTTCTCTCCTATGTAAATAATATCGGTAACTTCTCGTGTCCTTGCGGGGTGCGAGTAGATTTCGTCGTTAAAAGTCATAACAGCACTGATTCCGCCGTCAAGATTGTAAGCAACCTTGCAGCCAAGCTCCTCATAGAGCTGCGCAAGCCCCTTAATGTCCAACCCTGCCGAATAATTATCCTGCCTGCCGTCAACAAGAACAAATACGTAATGCCCCGGGGAATAATAACCTATCGAAGCTCTCGGGTGTGCTTTCATTATGTAGTTTCCTGCATTAAAATTACTTTTAGCTTTCCCGTTGTCATCAAGCAGCCCCGGGCCAAAAGTCCACACCTGATACGCACCGCCCTCTACTAAGCTCTCCTTCGTGTACTCGCCAAACGAAAGTGTCTCCATCCTGCCGTCATAATACAACACACAAATATCCTCGGTAGTCGGCTCATATTTATAAAGAATGCCATTTCTAAGAACAACACCTGCATCACCCATACCGTACGAGTCACCCGAAATAGCCACTATCGCATTATTATCCCGGTCTTGCTCCAATACACTCTGCGTAAAATTCTCACCATAAGTCATATCCGCAAAAGCACTTCTCAGACACTCAATGTCGCGAATATAAATATCAGCCACGTGATACGTCACAAGCGACCTTCCCGAACCCATCTGCACAGTACTCATGTTCACAACAACGTTCTCGCTCATGTATGAATTTTCGTCCTGTACAGGGAAGCGCTGCGTATCCGTTGCAGTTGGCGTAGCCGCAATAGTTTGCGTGGGCACAGCCGTCACTAACGCTGTTGCTTCTGCTGTCGCCTCCGCCGAAGAGTTTTCTCCCGGTGATACGGAAAAATTGTCGGTAGCCGCAGGTGTAGCTGTTTGCATTGGAGTTTCGTCTCCAAAAACAGGAAATTGAAAGCCCGTTGCGCTCGCGGACGGCTTTGGAATCATTACTATATTATCTAAATTGCCTTTTCTTGGCAAAACGTGATGAAAAAAAGCAAAAACACATAGCAAAATGCCCGCGATTACCAAATCGCACAACACTATAAGTATTTTTTTGAAAATTAGTTTTATGTTCATATCCATGCCTTTATGTTATTTATATAAGATATTTTGTATTATACAACAAAAGCAATGTTTTTTATATGTCAAATAAAGAAAATAATTAAGACAAAAGCATATTTGACTTTTCAAATAATTTATATTCATTTATTTAATATTTTATTTCTGACAAACACGGACAACTCGCACTTTTTCATATATTGCATTTAGAAGGATATCTCACAAAGGTGAGGATACAGGGTGAGTATGCAAGGTGAAAAAGCAATGAGCTATACGGAAGCGAGCTGTTGCCACACAGGTGG
>JAGAQK010000100.1 GCA_017622825.1 Clostridia bacterium
CGCCCCCGCCTACACCAACGCCAACGGCTACACCAACCGCTACGCAAGCGCCCACGCCTACACCCACGCAAACGGCGACACCAACCGCTACGCAAGCGCCCACGCCTACACCAACGCCGACCGCGACATTGCCGCCGCAAAGCGACATTCCGATTATAACGGATACTCTTATTTCCGAAATAAAAAGCGAATTTATAAAATTGGTAAACGAAGAGCGAAAAAGCTTTTTCCTGCCTCCGCTGTCAATAAACGAGCACTTGGACAGAGGCGCTCAAATAAGAAGCTATGAGCTTACAATCAATAGCTCTCACGTGCGCCCTGACGGAAGCTCATACAAAACTGCGGTAGACAAAAATTCATATTTTTATTTATGGATTACAGAAAACATGTGCATTATGCCGTATGTTTTCGAAGATTTTGACGCTACCGGCAAAGAAATAGCTCAAACGCTTTTTAATACGTTTAAGCTGAGCCCGGGCCATTACAGTAATATTCTTTTTAACATTTTTACAGATTGCGGTTTTGGCATAACGGCAAAAGTTGACGATGCCACGGGATATTTGAATTTCTATTTTTGCCATATAATGGCAAAACGTTAAAAAAAGCTTTTTAACGCATCCGCTTCTTCTTTTAATGATTCAATCCTGTCATCAGGCATAAATTCCAGCAGCAGAGTGATATCTTCGGGGAAATACGCCATGTATCGTTTCCATTCATCTGCTCCTTCTGACAATTTATACCTCATATTCCCCTTCCAATTAAATGCGTGAATTATTTTCGTGTGTTCGGCGATATCAGCGGCGTACTGCTCGTTTTCGTCTATGCTGCGGAATTCTCCCGGCTGCCAGTACATTTTGAAATTATCGCTGTTTACTTCTTTCATAAGTTCTAATGCGGCTTCTCGTTTGTTTGTGTACGTAAATCTATGGCATTCCATACAAAGGACAGCGTTTCGTTTCGCAGCAATCTCGGCAGCTTTTTTACACTCCTTAAAGAGCTGTGCCTTCTCGTTTTCGCCGTAATCTTCTGAATTCTTATTGCCGCACCATAATCTCAATATGTTTGTGCCTAAAATTTCAGCGGCATCAATGTATTTTTCAAGTAACTCTGTAGGTGTTTCACCGACCTTGAAATACGTGCCGTAGGATGAGCACTTTATCCCATATTTTTCTTGCAAAACGGCAATTCTTTCCAGATTAGGCAAATTATCATACGGCGCGTGTACGTCACTGCCCCACTCTATGTAAGAAAGGCCGGCTTTTTGCGATGCTTCAAGTATTTCCTCTGCCGTGTGTTTTCTGAAAGAAACTGATACAACTCCAAATTTATGCATATTATCTCCTTTTTTTCCTTTTATTGGCATTAAGTGCCACGTATATTGCAATAAGTACAACAGTTGACAACACAAGAACTAAGTATTTAACTGACGTATCGACTTCCCTGCCAAAGAAATACATATTGCAGTCGATGCCGTCTTTCATAGAGTTAATAGCATCATCAGGCAGACCTATGCTTTTCATTTCCTCAAACGTACCTCTTACTGAATGGCTACGCACAAGAGACGTTCCGTACGTACCCGGTAAAAATGACAATACTTTCTGCAAACCTTCAGAGAAGGATGATATTGGCATGTATGCGCCGCAAATGAAGCCGTAGCCTGCGCTTATAATTGTGCCGACAGCCGACATTTGGCCCTGCGACGACAAGAAAAAATGAATAACGCTGGAAAGCGCCGTACCGAACATCACAAGCAAGAACACATCTAAAACAAGCATCAGCACGTCACATGCAGACATAAACCAGCCTATACTTGCAACGTATACAAGACAAATAGCAGTAGCAGAAAGGCAAATTATCAATGTTGAAACCAATGTGGCGAAGTAATAACTTAACGCGAGCGTTGAGCTTTTGACAGGCGAAATGGTTAAATCTTTTATGCTACCGTTTACTTTATCCTGTACCATGAGCATATTTGAACAAAATGCTACTGTAACGCACGATACTGCGAGTATTGATGACATGAGCTGTCCGCCCACGAGGCCGTTTAGTATTTCATCAGAGAGCTTCAAGCCCTCCGGAAGTACAGTCATAAAGCTGTCTTTGAAAACATTGCCGAGAAACGTGGCGTAGAGCACCAACAAAATTGCGGGAGTGATGAGCGAAGTGAAAAACATGCCTTTGTCTTTGAAGAATAATATAATATTTCTCCGTGTCAGTTCTCTGAATATTTTCATTTCTCTGCACCTCCTGTCAACGCTTTGCCTGTAACGGTCAAGAAAACGTCATCCATTTTGCCCTTTGTTATTTCAAAATCCTTGAATACTTCGGGGTTTTCTACTATTAGCTTTGTTGCTGCTGCGGTATTGGGCACCGACAGACGAAATGCGTCCTTTATTGGCTCGTATTTAGCGCCGAGAGCCTTAACGGTTTCTTCTTCAACATTGTAGATTGTTATAAAATCTCCTGTGTATTTGTTTTTCAGCTCAAGCGGTGTGCCTTTTGCTACGAGCCTTCCGCTGTCCAAAATTACCACATAATCCGCATCTGCCGCTTCTTCCATATAGTGTGTGGTAAGGAAAACAGTCATATTTTCGTCACGGCGAAGTTTATCGATAACGTTCCATATAATTTTGCGTGTCTGCGGGTCGAGACCTGTTGTTGGTTCGTCGAGAATAAGAATTTTCGGCCTGTGCAAAAGCGCTCTTGCAATGTCAATTCTTCTGAGCTGACCTCCCGAGAGCTTTCCGAGCGTCCTTTTGAGCAAATCTTCAAAGGACAGCATTTTGCTGAGTTCTTCTAATCTTTTGGTAAACTCTGCGCCTGTTATGCCGTACAGCGCCGCTCTGCTTCTTAAGTTATCTTTCACGCTTAGCGCCTTATCCAGTACGGAATTTTGGAACACTACTCCGAGTTTGGTTTTTGTTGTGTTGACGTCTTCCTCAAGAGGCTTGTCGTCTATAACAACGGTGCCTGAATCTTTCGCAAGCTGTCCGCATATTATGTTAATCGTCGTTGACTTGCCTGCTCCGTTAACTCCGAGAAAAGCAAAAAGCTCACCCTCTTTAACGCAAAACGACAAATCCTGCACAGCTTTAACATCTCCAAAAGATTTATACAAATTATTTATCTCAATTATTCGTTTCATCGCTTTCTCCCTTTTTATATTCCAAAATATCACCCGGTTGACAATCAAGGACATCACAATTTTTTTATTTTATATCTAATTCAGGTGGCGCATCTATTTCATCTGACACATACTTGCCATTCTTTTTTCTTTGTCTTACACATTCACTAAGCAGATATTCTATCTGTCCGTTTACAGAGCGGAAATCATCCTCAGCCCATGCGGAAATTGCCGCATATAGCTGTGGCGATAATCTTAGCGGAATTTGTTTTTTCTGAGAATCATTCACTCATATCACCTGTTAATAAGAACTACCCAATTAATATAAACTTCCCGAATTTACAATAGGCTGTGCATCATGATTGCCGCAAAGCACTACAAGTAAATTTGAAACCATCGCAGCTTTTCGTTCTTCATCAAGCTGTACAACCTGATTTTCATTAAGTCTTTCAAGAGCCATCTCTACCATGCCTACTGCACCGTCAACAATCATCTTGCGCGCATCTATTATCGCAGAAGCTTGCTGTCTTTGCAACATCACAGCCGCAATTTCAGGCGCATATGCCAAATACGTTATTCTCGCTTCAACAATTTCAATGCCGGCCTCATTTACTCTTTCTTGTATTTCTGTGCGTATGCGTTCCGCAACAACCTCACTCGAGCCTCGCAAACTACCCTCGTCCGCAATGCCATCGCCTGTTGTATCAACATTTGGCGCAACGTCATATGGGTACAATCTAACTACGTTTCTGAGTGCGCTGTCACATTGAAGCGACAAAAACTCCTTATAATTATCTACGTTAAATACAGCTTTTGCAGTGTCAACAATTCTCCATGTTACCGCTATTCCTATTTCAACCGGATTACCGAGACAATCGTTGATTTTCTGCTTATTGTTATTAAGCGTCATTATTTTAAGCGATATTTTATTATTTGTCGTTTCAACATTTCTTTTTGCCCCTACGGAACTCTCGTGACTCCCCACATCTCCGCTTTGATTAAGCTTTGTCTTGGCAGCAGGATTAAAAGCTATACAAAATGGATTCACAAAATAAAATCCCTCATTCTTGAGCGTACCGACATACTTACCAAACAGCGTAAGAACCAATGCTTCCTGTGGCTTAAGAACCTTGAGCCCTGCGAAAAGCACCGGAAACAGGCATCCGCCCATAAGAGAAATAACAAACAATGCTATCATATAAGGCGTCGTGCCATTATTATCCATATAATTTGATGAAAAAACAATTCCCATAACAGACGCCACAGTACCCAAAATTATTACAAATAACATTAACATTCCGTTTTTCTTTTTGCTCAAAACTTTTTCTTTCATCTTAAAAATCTCCTTTACAATATTTATGATATCAAAATCATATCATTTTGCTATTACGTTGTCAACATTTTATTATAAAAAAATTAATCTACGGTTTCGCTTATAGCATAGACAAAGAAATTTATGCGGGTTTTTAATTTTTCCGCATAAATTTTACCGGGCAGAGCTGTTTTGAGCCCAAGGGACGAACGGAATTTATGCGGGTTTTTTATTTTTCCGCATAAATTTTACCGGGCAGAGCCGTTTTGAACCCGAGGGGCGAGCATGATTACAACAAGACAAGTGTAAAAGGGCTGAATTAATAACTGTCAGCTTTTTTGCCGTTGACACGTAAATGTTTAGAGTGATACAATTCGATAATGTAAAGCATTCAATTCGAGGAGGCGTTTAACTTGGCAAGATATGTTAAAGATTTCTTTATTAAGGAAAATCCTGTAGATTTATTGCAGACAATAGATGAATATCTTACAGAACAAGGATATACTATCGTAGACTATAAAGGTCAGCAGGTGTATCAAAAGCGTTCCGGAGCATTGACCGCGCCGAGTTTTATGAAGATTTCACATAAAGATAGTACGCTTCGCTTTCAAGTATGGATAAAATTTCCTGTTTTGCCGAGTGTTTTTGTGGGCGAATACGATTTGCAAGGTATTGTAGGCAAAGATATAAAGGGTCCTCTTGCAGAAAGAGTAAACAACGTTGAGAAACTCATTCAGAACTACATCGACACATTACAAGAGTCAGTATTTGAAACCGCACCGATAATTGAACAAGAAAAAAGCGATGAAATATATTGTATTGCTTGTGGTGCAAAACAAAGCAGAGGCTATAGTTATTGCTTCTCATGCGGGCAAAAATTAATCCATCCCGAAGACATACAAAATAATAATGTTTCTGCCGAGACTACAGAAACCGTACCTGCACAGGACGTTTACATATCAAAAAAAGACTTTTTAAAAACAAAATGCCCACATTCATATATTGTTGAAATACGAATTGCATCCATAATTTTATACGTATGTTTAGGCATTTCAATAATAGCGGCTCTTTCAGTAAATCCCGCAGCATTAATAGACATGGGACTGATGCTCGGTTTAACGTTAGGCATGCATATCGGGAAAAGCCAAGGCTGCGCCATAGCTTTGTTTATTGTTTGTCTTTTAGAAACAATCATCACTTTTATATTAACGCAAACATTAGGCGGATGGATTCCGTTAGCATTATCAATATGGACCCTTACAGTATTTATAAGAGCCGCCGGACAGTATAAAAAATATATATCGAATCTTTAATTACCCGAGCAAAAAGTCAAAAACAAGCATTATGCAGAATCCTGCAAGCAACGAATATGTTGCACCCCTCTCACTACCGTGAGCATGAGTTTCGGGAATCATCTCATCACTGATAACGTAGAGCATCGTTCCGCCTGCAAAAGCAAGCGCAAAAGGCAATATCGCAGTTGATATACTGATAGCAAAATAACCCAAAAGAGTGCCGAAAACCTCAACAACGCCTGTCATCATAGCGATTAAAAAAGTTCTTTTGGAGCTTATGCCGCTTGCAAGCATTGGGGCAATTATAACCATACCCTCCGGGATATTTTGTAAAGCTATTCCTCCCGCAACAGTTATGGCATCAGACGTATTCCCGGTACCAAAACTTACACCGGCAGCAATTCCCTCAGGTATATTGTGTATAGCAATTGCTATTACAAAAAGCAAAACCTTGTCAAGCCGGGCAGTTTTTCCCGGATGTTCTTCTTGATCCACTCCTGTAATACGGTGAAGATGGGGTACGACTTTATCTATTAAATTAACACAAGCCGCACCGCAAAATACGCCCAAAACAGTGACAACAATCGATATTTTCCCCGTGCCATGTTCGAGAGAAGGCAACACGAGACCTATAACGGCAGCCGCAAGCATTACGCCGGCCGCGAAAGAGAGTATAATGTCGTTAAATTTATGTGATGATTTCTTGAAAACAAAGCCAATAAGTGCGCCAAGAACCGTGGCGCCGCCAACTCCTATGGCAGTTAATAAGACCATTTTCATTTGGTTAATCTCCTATAATGTTAAATATACGTTACTACGACCTCAATAGGTTTCCTGGTTTTCGGGGTAACCGGCTCATCGGGCTCACCAACGGGCACAAGCATAACAACGTCAAGCTTTTTCGGTACAGACAACAAGTTTCTGCATCTGTCCGCATCAAAAGAACCTATTATACAGCCACCAAGCCCCATGTCAGTCGCACACAAAAGCAAGTTTTCTGCAGCCGCCGCAGTGTCCTGCAAAGCAAAAACCTCACCCTTCTCGCCAAATCTGCTCGTTAAAGCTTCTGCGTCAGTACAGATTACGAAAATAACAGGCGCCTCCGTTACCCACGGTGCACACACGCCATTTTCAGCCATTTTTTCTTTCACTGCAGGATCAGTTATTATGTAATAATGCCACGACTGCATGTTGCACGCATTAGGTGCATGAATCGCCGCATCAAGCATAGTATGAATCTCACTTTTTGTAACAATACGGTCCGTAAAAGACCTTGTGCTGTGTCTCGAGTACAAAACGTCACGAAATTCCATATATATTACCCCCTATTCTCCCCTTCATGTCAGTTTAAACCATTCAGCAGAAAAATTCAACTAAAAAACGAGCAAAAAAGCCCAATCTATTGTTTTTTGTTTGAATATATGATATAACAACCTCAACAAGGTTTTATTCATTTGAAAGGAATTTCTTTATGAAAATCATAATCTCCGGTTGCGGCAAAATTGGCGCTACAATTTTGGAAAGTCTGGTTGCAGAAGGACACGATATAGTGGCTATTGATAACAACCAATCTGTTATACAGGAAATAACTAACGTATATGATGTAATGGGTGTTTGCGGCAACTGTTTTGACTGCGACGTGCTTGAAGAAGCAGGCATTTCCGAGGCGGAATTATTCATTGCAGTCGCAGGTTCAGACGAATCAAATATGATGAGTTGCTTTTTAGCACGAAAGCTCGGCGCTAAGCATACAATTGCAAGAATAAGAAACCCTGAGTACAACGATAAGAGTCTCAGTATTCTTCGCCATCATTTTGAACTTTCAATGTCCATTAATCCCGAAAGACTTGCAGCCCACGAGATTTTCAATATTTTGAAATTCCCTTCTGCGGTAAAAATTGATTCTTTTTCAAGACGAAGCTTTGAAATGATTGAGTTTAGGCTCAAAGATGACTCAGTGCTTGATGGTTTAACACTGAGTGGGTTTCGTGATAAATACAAAACACAAGTGCTTATTTGTTGCGTTTTGCGAGATGATGAAATTTTTATTCCCGGAGGTAACTTTGTTCTCAAAAGCGGTGACAAAATAAGTCTTGCCGCAACACATACAGATATCACAAAATTATTCAAAGAACTCGGTCTATCGCAAAAGCAATCGAAAAACGTTATGATTTTAGGCGGTAGCAGAATTTCTTATTATCTGTCGGAAATGTTGGCGAGCGCCGGTATTTCCGTAAAAATAATTGACCGTAATGAGAAAAACTGCGAGCTTTTGTCTGATTTGCTGCCAAAAGCAGTAATAATTAACGCAGACGGTTCTCAGCAGGATTTGCTTCTTGAAGAAGGTCTCACGACAATGGATGCTTTCGTATCGCTGACAGGTATGGACGAAGAAAACATACTTATTTCGATATTTGCGGCAACACAAAACGTCCCGAAGGTTATTTCAAAAGTAAACAAGGACGAGCTTGCTTCGATGGCAGAAAAGCTCGGACTCGACACCATAGTTTCTCCGAAAAAGATTGTTTCGGACGTTATAATCAGATATGCCAGAGCACTTCGCAACTCTTTGGGAAGTAGCGTGGAAACGCTTTACAAGGTTATGGACGGCCACGCAGAGGCGCTGGAATTTATTGTGAAAGACGATGCGCGAATAGTTAATATACCGCTTAAAAATTTGCGTCTCAAGAAAAATATTCTTATCGGCGGCATAACTCGCGACCGCAAAAGAATCGTTCCCGGCGGTAACGACGTTATACTCCCCGGCGACCACGTTATCATAATCGCAGCAAATCAGAGGCTTCAGGAGCTTGCCGATATTCTTGAAAAGTAGGTTGGGATAATGAATTACAGCATCGTTTTTTATATGACAGGACGAATACTTCAGATTGAGGCACTGCTTTTTACTTTGCCTATGGTGACTGCTGTCTTTTACCGCGAAAATTGTTTTTTTGCATTACTTATTTCAGCTTTAATTGCCGGCGCTGTTGGTTTTTTTCTTACTACAGTGTTTAAAAAGAAGGATTCAATGATTTATGTTAAAGAGGGCATGACAATTGTTGCTCTTGCGTGGATTCTAATGTCAGTTATCGGTGCGTTGCCTTTTGTTATAAGCGGCGAGATACCGTCTTTTTTTGATGCTTTTTTCGAAACGGTCAGCGGTTTTACAACTACGGGTGCTTCAATTCTCACTGACATAGAGGCAATGAGCAAGGGACTTCTTTTTTGGCGCAGCTTCACGCATTGGATTGGCGGAATGGGCGTTCTCGTTTTTATCATGGCTATTTTTCCTCAAGAATCCGGAAGATCAATTCACATAATGCGCGCTGAAATGCCGGGGCCTATTATAGGTAAACTTGTGCCAAAAATTCGCGAAACGGCAAAAATACTGTATCTAATATACATTGTTATGACCGTAATAGAAATAATTCTGCTTTGTGTTGGCGGCATGTCCATTTTTGAAAGCATTGTTCATACTTTTGGCACTGCAGGAACAGGTGGTTTTGGAGTTAAAGCCGACAGCATTGGCGGTTACAGTCCATATCTGCAATGGGTTATTACAATATTTATGTTGCTTTTCGGCATTAATTTCAACCTTTATTATTTGATTTTAGCCAAAAAAATTAAAACCGCGCTTAAAAGCAGCGAGATGTGGTGTTACTTTGCTATCGTCGCCATTTCAATAACCGCAATTTGTATCAATTTACATTCTGTTTACGGAAGCTTTTCAGAAACTTTCAGACATTCTTCTTTCCAGGTAGCTTCAATTATTACCACAACCGGTTATGCCACAACAGATTTTAATACGTGGCCCGAGTTTTCAAAAATGCTACTTGTAGCTCTCATGTTTATTGGCGGATGTGCAGGCTCTACAGCGGGCGGACTTAAAGTATCTCGAATAATACTTCTGGTAAAAGCTGTTTTCAGAGATTTAAAGCACACGTTGCATCCACGCTCTGTAGCCTCTGTAAAATTTGAAGGCAAGAAAATAGAAAGAGACACAATAAATGGCGTTACAACTTATTTTGCTCTTTATTTTATACTTTTCTTTTTGATGTTAGTATTAATATCACTTGATAGCTTTGATTTTGAAACAACCTTTACAGCAACAGCCGCTTGCTTTAACAACGTAGGACCCGGTCTAAGCGCCGTAGGACCTGCATCTAATTATGCTGCATTTTCAAATTTATCGAAGATGATACTGTCTTTTGCAATGCTTCTTGGCAGATTGGAAATTTATCCTATGCTTTTGGCGTTTGCGCCTGCCCTTTGGAGGAATAAAAACCACTAACTAACTTTTAATTATGTTGCTTTTCATTCAGAAATATGTATAATATGCAGTAACAGAGGAGGCTATTGTACATGGCACAGAAATTTTTAAATTTTATAAAAAATCTTTCACCGATGAAAATAATCATTCTCGGTTATTGTTTAATTATTTTGCTGGGTTCTGTTTTACTAAGTCTTCCTATTTCGGTAAAAGAAGGGATAGAACCTTCTTTTCTTACATCATTTTTCACGTCTACTTCGGCTACATGCGTTACCGGCTTAATTCGTGCAGATACTTTTACAAATTGGAGTTATTTCGGTCAGGCTGTAATACTTATCCTTATACAAATAGGCGGCATAGGTTTTATGACTATTTGTATCTCGGCACTTACAGTAGTAGGAAAAAATATCGGTTTCGCACAACGCTCTCTTATGCAAAACTCAATATCTGCTCCGCAAATAGGAGGCATCGTCAAAATCACAAAATTCATTATGCTTGGTACGGCAATAATAGAAGTAACCGGTGCAATTCTTCTCTCTTTCTATTTTTGTCCGTTGCTTGGTATCGGCAAGGGCATATGGTATTCGGTATTTCACAGTATTTCTGCTTTTTGTAATGCCGGTTTTGATTTAATGGGCTTTCGTGGCGAGTGTTCATCTCTAACAACCTTGGTTAGCAATGTATACGTTAATCTTGTATTATGTTCCCTTATTATTATAGGCGGTCTTGGCTTTTTTGTTTGGAAAAATATTCTTGAATCTAAATTCAAGTTCAAAAAAATGAATCTCCATGCCAAGCTTGTAATTGTTGTGAGCATTACGCTTGTTGTTTTTGGCACATTAGTTTTATTCATTTTTGGATTTAACAGTGAGGCCTATAATGGATTGTCTGTACCTGAAAAAGTTTTGGCTTCGTTTTTCCAATCTGTTTCTACAAGAACAGCCGGTTTTAATACAGTTGATTTGGCCAAAATTAATGAGGCAAGTAAATTTCTGATGATTTGTCTTATGCTTGTAGGAGGTTCCCCGGGTTCTACCGCCGGCGGTATGAAAACAACTACGTTTGCTGTGCTTATATTGTCTGTAGTGACCACTTTCCGTCACCGTAAATCAATAGAAGCTTTCGGCCGTAGATTTGAAGAGGGCATGACGAGGACTGTAACGTGTATATTTATTCTTTATTTATTCTTTGCCTGCAGTGCTACAGTTATTATCTCTCATATAGAGAACATTCCTTTTATAGATGCCCTTTTTGAGACAATTTCTGCTATTGCCACGGTAGGTCTTACAGTAGGGATAACTTCTTCACTAAGTACTATTTCCTGCTTAATTCTTTGCTTTTTAATGTTTTTCGGAAGAGTCGGCTCAATTACAATGCTTTTGGCCTTCTCTTCAACTAAAAACAAAAAAATATCTTCGTTGCCACTTGAAAAGGTTCAGGTGGGATAGTTTACAAATTGGAGGTTTGTTATGAAATCAATTTTAATTATAGGTCTTGGTCGTTTCGGCAGACATATGGCGTCAAAATTTATTGAAGAAGGAAATTCAGTTTTGGCTGTAGAAAGAAATGAGGAACGTGCCGATAACGCAATAAACATTATTAACAATATAGAAATAGGAGATTCTACAAACGAGCTCTTTATTCAATCATTAGGTGTTGATAATTTTGATATTTGTGTGGTCGCTATAGGCGATAATTTCCAAAGTGCATTGGAAACTACTGTTCTCTTAAAAGACTATGGTGCTAAGTTTATATTAGGTCGTGCTACACGAGATGTTCATCGCAAGCTTCTTTTGAGAAACGGTGCAGATCATGTTGTTTATGCAGAAAGAGAAATGGCAGAGCGACTTGCCATAAAATATGGTGCAAAGAATATTTTTGACTATGTAGAGCTTACTCCCGAGATTGCCATATACGAGATTGCTGTACCTGAGAGTTGGGTTGGTAAAAGTATCATAGAAAAATCTGTCCGCAACAAATACCACGTCAGCATTCTTGCCACAAAGAAAGATGGTATCGTTAACCCCATGCCACATGCGGATCACATTTTCTTAAAAGACGAGACTCTTTTCATAATGGGAGAACATGAGAGTTTTAAAAATATAAAATAATTTTTTAACCTCCTTGAATGTATAAAGCTGTAAATTCTTGTGCAGATTCTATTCAAGGAGGTTTTTTATTATGAGTACAAATTTCAAAAGATTTTTAGCAACATTATTATCTTTAATATGTTGCATCACAACGGGTACACACATTGTTACCGCCAAACATTCCGTAGTAAACACAACGACAAAAACTGCAAAATCTGCGAGTATGATAAGCGGGCTGTTCAATTTAATCAAAAACGCAAATAAGGACAAATTCTGCGAAACCGCAGCAAATGAAAATACAATAAAAGTTTTTTTCCACAAAGAAGCTGCAATCAAAGAAGTTTCTCTTGAAGAATATATAAAAGGCGTGCTGTATGGCGAAATGCCGTCGTCTTATTCGCTTGAGGCGTTAAAGGCGCAGGCTGTTGCAGCACGCACATATACGGTATACAGGATACGAAACGGCAGCACACACCGGAACGGGGCTGATATTTGTACTGATTACACTCACTGTCAGGCGTGGACGGCAGGTAGTGCTGAGACACCGTACCCCGAAGCAATAGAGCGTGCAGTGGAGGAAACAAAGAATACCATTTGCACGTATAACGGAGAATGTATTAATGCCATGTATTTTTCAAACAGCGGCGGAGCAACCGAGGCTATAGAAAATGTTTGGGGCGGCAGGGAAATACCATATTTAAAGAGTGTAGCAAGTCCCGGAGAATCTGTTTTTTATGATTTTTGTCAAGTAAAAACATATTCATACGATGAGTTTGCAGCGGCAGTTGATTCTTATTTCGATAACGATGCCGATATTGACGTTGAGGTTGGTATAAAAAATATACAAAACATAAAAAGAAGCCCCGCAGGGCGTATTATTTCAGCCGAAATAGGCGGCATTACGTCAACGGGACTTCAAATAAGAGCTATGTTTTCGCTACGATCATCAAATGTTTATTTTTCACAAGACGGTAGCACAATTTCAATTGTAGCGCTGGGCTACGGGCACGGCGTAGGAATGAGCCAGTGTGGTGCTCAGGCGATGGCCGAAAATGGTGCTGATTGGGTAGAAATACTCAAACATTACTACACCGGCATTGATATATCCCTACTTTGCTAAAACTTCATTAATTTTCGCAACGGCAGCAGTGCGAGAAGCTTCATCAACAATACCAACACAAAGTTTTATTCCCGGGATTGAATAACAGTAATTGTACTCATATTCAACTCCCACAGAAACTGTTTCAAAAGACCATGAAGCACCATCGTCAAGTTGCATTTTCACGAGAGACGTTATCTCCTCTGTTGCCATACTTGTAAGAATGCAATCGCTGATTTCATCAAGCACGTCGTTATAGTTCGATATAATTGACGGCGAAGTAGCTTTGTTAAATATACCTTTTATTACCTCAAGCTGATTCCTGCCTCTTTGAGGTTCTTCTCCGGGAACTGTGACACGTTCACGGCAAAAAACAAGTGCTTTCTCGCCGTCCATCTGATTCATACCTTTATTGAAAGAAACTCGTTTTCCCGAAAAAGTCGAAGTAAAAGCATATTCAGAATACACTTCAATGCCCCCGAGAGCATCTACGATTTTCTTAAGTGAAGTGAAGTTTACTTTTGTCCAATAATCAATATTTATCCCGTTGTAAATATTCTGTTCAAGTGTCTCAATCGACACATTGCAATCATTATTGCCATATATGGCCGCGTGAGTAAGCTTATCATAAGAATCTCCGGAAATTCCCGGCAACTTAACATACGCGTCTCTTGGTACAGTAGCAAGAACTATCTTCTTTGTATTCGGGTTCACAGCCATAATAATATTAACGTCACTTCTGCTCCTTTGATTTATGCTTCCCTCAACGTCTATACCACTTATATACATCACAAAAGGATCTCTTGTTATTTCTTTTTTATTTTCTATCTCAGGTAAATCTTCTTTTACATTTTCAACTGCCATTTCTACTTGTATATCACCGAGAATTTTAACGTAATTTGCTATGTTATCTCCCTGTTCTTCATAGTATTCTCTGTAAATATTATAGTAGTTTGTCTCCATAAGTATTGCGCCGGTTTCGCTCCTTTCTATGAAACCGGTCCACATTGCGGAATAATCATCATACGGCACAACGTTCATCACGTGTTCAAATTCAGATGCGATTTTTTCAAGCGCTTTGAGCATAGCATCAAAATCATGGCTTTTCTCAACGCCGATATAATATTCCTTAACATCCTCCGGCTTTGATGCCTCATCGTCAGCTTTGGTAAGGATATGATACGTTGCAAGATACGTTTGCTTTTTGGTGGTAATTTTTTCGAGAGTGTCCATTGCCGGTATAATGTACTTGAAAGATGCTACGGACAGCACCACACACATTATTACGGAAAAAACAGCGGCTGTGGCTACACGAAAACGCGATTTGCTTATAAAAAACAATCCCGTTATCAAGAAAAATAACGTCAAAACAAATACAATCACAAATATATAAAAACTCGGTAAGATATTAAACTTAATCATCAAAGCAACAACTACTATCGAAAGTATCAACTGTAGCAGCGCAAATATTAAACCGATTCTTTTAAACGTCTTTATCATTTCCTTTACTCCCTTCAAACAATCTGTCAATTCCCTTTAATAACAGAATTTATCTTTTCCAAAACTTCAAGTCTTGACGTCTCAGACATAACGCCCACACACAATTTACCTGACATTGAGTAACAATAATCATATTTATAATTTACATAAATAGAAGCCGTATCAATATCCCAAGAAGCTCCGTCACTAAGTTGCATTTTAACAAGCCCTGTGATATCTTCATACGTCAAATTCGTCTGTATGCAGCCCGAAATTTCATTCAATATATCAGCGTAACACGTCAAAATTGCCGGCGATATTGCCTTTGCAAAGATACCTTTTATTACTTCTAATTGATTGCGCCCTCTTTGCATATCTCCTTCTCCGAAGCTCTTCCTGTTTCTGGCAAAAGCAAGAGCCTGAGCACCGTTAAGGTTGTTTTTTCCTTTAACAAAAGAATAACCGCTTTGAGAAAAATCAAACTTTGATTCAACCGTAATGCCTCCCAACGCATCAACAATTCTTTGTACTGACGTGAAGTTCACCCTTATCCACCTGTCGATTTTAACTCCCGTATAAATATGCTCTTCAAGTGTCGCTATTGATACAGAACAATTATCTCCGTATATACCGGCGTGCGTCAGCTTATCAGGCGAGCCGTTCGTTACTCCC
>JAGAQK010000101.1 GCA_017622825.1 Clostridia bacterium
GACTCTTACAGAAACCATAATCAAATACGGTGATGCTGCAAAGAAGTACGTTGAGGCGCAGGGAACTACGTTTGGTACGAAGGAGCTTGTTGATATAGGTACAAATTTCTATGCGAATATTCAGGCAGGAGGCAAGTACCTTACTCTTTCAGGAAATAACGTTGTACTTGGTTCATCAACGTCATCTCAAAGAGATATCTGGAAGTTTATAAGACTTGAGAACGGTGCTTATCGTATAATAAATTCTTCTACAGGCAATGCATTGGATGTTGACAGTGCTAAAGAAGAAAATTTTGCAAATGTTCAGACGTATGCATGTAATGGCACAAAAGCGCAGCAATGGTGGATATATCTTCATAATGGCTACTATGTATTTCGTCCGGCACATACTGATTCATACGTACTTGATGTTTACGCAGGTAATTTTGAGAATGGCACTAACGTAGATATTTATTCAGTGAATTACCATGATAGTCAGATGTTTACAATAGAAAACAGATTAGATGAGAATACGGGAAGTCCTACGAATGCGCTTGATAAGACAAAAACGTACAGAGTATTGTTCATAGGAAACAGCTTTACCGATACTAATAAGATGTCAGTTAATATATTCCCGCCGATAGTACAATCGGGTGGGTATACGGCGCACATCCATTCTGTAACAAAAGGCTCATGGACGTTGCAAAGCTTCGCTAATTCAAGCGACACATACGGTGCCAAAGTTGACGAACAACTTGCAAATTACAAATTTGACTACGTTATAATTCAAGAGCAAAGTCACAGACCTATTACTGCACCGGATTCGTTCTACGCAGGTGTTCGTGCTCTTGACAAGAAGATAAAGGCAAACGGAGCTAAGACGATACTTTATGCTACGTGGGGTTATTGTGCAGGACATGGCTCACTTCCGGGACTTGGTGGTTCGACAACACAAATGGAGGCATTCCTTAGAAACTCATACAAGAATATTGCAGGAGAAATTGGTGCGGAAGTTGCCCATGCAGGAAAGGCGTTCTCTTACGTATATACGAATCATCCAAGCATAAATCTTTACCTGACAGACTTGTATCATCCTTCTCAAGCAGGAAGTACGTTGGCTGCATACGTTATATTCTCTACGATATTTAACGAAGATCCGAGAACGGTGGCCAATAACGGTACAACAGATGCAAATACAGCGGCAATACTAAAGGACGTAGCTTACCGAGTGGCGCTCGGAGACTTGCAAGAATAGCAAGAGCTGATTGCAAATAATGTGAAACATAAAAAGCACCCCGTCACCAAGTTGTGACGGGGTGCTTTTATAGGCAATAAAATAATTCTTATTTTTCCAATCCTTGCAAAATTTTTGCAAGCTCAGAATCGCTTCCTAAGATAACTGTTTTTTGCTCACCTGTAAGGGAAGCCTTGAGCGTTTCCAAAGAACGCATAAATATATAAAAATCTTCTTTGTCTTTTGTGTTAAACGTTTCAGCCAAAAGCTTCATGTACTCAGACTCGCCCTGAGCTACAATTTCTTCTGCTTGAGCGTTGGCATCAGAAACTATAATGTTAACTTGCTTATCAACCTCGTTTTTCATAATTGTTGCTTCAGAATCGCCTTCGGCACGGTATTTCTCAGCAATTTGCTTTCTGTCTGAAATCATTCGTTGATACACAGCCATTTCGTTTTCCTCCGGTAAGTCAAAACGCTTTATTTTAACGTCTTTAATCTCTATACCGTAGTCAGCAGTAGCAGACCTAACTTGATCGCAAACAGTAACGTTTAAATCATTACGTCCGTCTTCCACAGAAGGAGTGATGATAGAATCCTGAGATATTGTACTGATAATGTTTTTAAGAGCATTATATGTAGCAGCATCAAGACGGCCCTGCGCTTCTGTTATAGAACCGAGAGACTTGTAAAAAGTCATGGGATCTGAAATTTTCCATAAAACATAGCTGTCAACACTCATTGCCTTGGAATCGCTCGTAAGCACGTCAGAAGGCGCCAAGTCGTATAACTGTATGTTCTTCGGGAAATACTGCACAGAATCAATAAAAGGAATCTTGAAATGTAATCCGGCAGAATCAATAACCTGCTCTACTTTAGAAAAACGAACAACATAAGCATATTCGTCCTCATTAACAGTGTAGCAACTTGAAGCAATTCCAATAACAACAAGTAATGCGATAATAAGAGAAATAATAATAGTTTTTTTCATAATGATGATACCCCCTTATTTATTTAATGGCAAAAGCTTCGTGATGCCATCTCCGTCAGTGCTTATGTACAGCTCGATATTCGGGAGAATTTTCTCAAGAGCCTCATAGTACATTCTCTGCTTTGTGATTGACGGGTTCATCTCATACATACTGTAAATAGCGTTAAACATAGCAATTTGCTCTTTGGCTTCGTTTATTCTGCGCTGCTTTAAGTACTCCGCATTTTGCAAAAGCTTATCAGCCTCCGCTTGTGCAGACGGAATATTAGCGTTCTCATACGCTTTTGCTTCGTTTAATGCAGTTTCTTTTCCCTGCTTTGCAGTCTCAACAGATTTGAAAGCAGCAATTACTTCCGCTGTAGGAGCCTCAGCATCTTGTATCTTAACGTCTACGAGAGAAAGACCTACGTCGTACTTTTCAAGCTCTGTTGTAATCATTTCTTTTGCAACAGTTTGTATTTCAGCTTTTTTTACAGTAAGAACATCATCTACAGCATAAGAGCTTACAACAGTTCTTACCTGGCTTTGTATAAGATTCTTTATGATGTCCTCGGGATTCTGAGAAGCATATAAATATTTCTCGGGATTTGTAATCTTGTATTCTATATAAAAATCAATGTTTACAATATTAAAATCTCCTGTAATCATTTTGCTTTCATTGGCAACACTGATGTTTTCTCCTGTGTCTGAGGTTGTGTAACCTATGCTGATTTTTTGGAAAACATTAACATCTACGGGCCGTGCTTTTTGTATACCAAAAGGAAGTTTCAAGTGCATACCGGGCTCGGTCTGTATGCTTGTTACTTTGCCAAACGTGGTAACAACAGCATTCTGCTTATCGTTTACGGTGTACCAGCACGTAGAACCTAATATAATTACAAAAACCAAAGCTATAACACCCAATACAATGCCTTTTATCATCTTTTTTTGCTTAGGTGTGAGCTTCTTTAAAGAAATGTCGATGATGGGTCTGCCATCTTTGTCGTATTTCATTTGTATTCCTCCTCCAATTTGCGCTTTACTGCGCTCCTATATAGTTTAGCAAAAAAATATATAAAGTACAAATGAATTAAATATTAAGTATTTGCATATACTTTTTTTATGGAGGGGTAGACATGAATAAAAGGAAAAAATTTATACTTTATGGTGTTTTGACACTGGTTGTGGCTACTGTTATTTTTATAGGGGACAAGCTTTTTACGAAGGTAGACATGACGGAAACAAGTATAGAAGTATATAAGGCGAGCATGGATATTCCGACGGCTGTAAAAAATTTTGAAATGAACCTGAAAAGCTCGGACAGTGCGGAAATGCTGAAACATTATGACGTGAAGGGGAAGGGGAGTAATAGCAATATTTTCGGCTACGTGCAAATTTGGCAGTCTGACCAACCTCTTGCACACTACATGAAGATAAGCAAGGAATATATGAGCGCTAATGTGTTTGCGTTTCGTGAGGGCGAAGTAAAAGTGAATGGAATTATTTGGAAAAAGTGGGATTATATAGTGAACTCGGTTGCCGTGTCTCAAGGTTTTTTTGAAAAAAAAGGAAAAATCTATCTTTGCAGTATGTGTGTGCCGTACCAGGAAAAGACGTATGAATTTGACAGGATTTTCCTGGAATTACTTGAGAGCGCAATTGACTGAGTAGTAATTGCAAAGCCCTTTGAAGCCTATGGGGCATTCTGCGCATTTAGGAGAGCGTGCTGTGCATAATGCTCTGCCGTGATGCACAAGGCGGTGGCAGAAACTGCTGCTTTCCTCCGGGTTATCTTCATCGGGCGGAAGGATGGTGCGCAAATCCATTTCAATTTTTACAGGGTCGGTGTTTTGTGTAAGACCTATTCTGCCGCAAAGGCGTATGCAGTGCGTGTCCACTACGTACGACGGTTTGTGAAATGCGTCGCCAAGAACGAGATTTGCTGTTTTGCGGCCGACGCCTGCAAGGCTTAAAAGACCTTCCATTGTGTCAGGCAGTTCGCCTCCGAATTTCTCGCAGATATCAATTGAACAGCTTTTTATATTTTTGGCTTTGTTGTGGTAAAAACCGGTGGAACGTATCAGCTCCTCTATCTCGGCAACATCGGCTGCCGCAAAGCTTTCTGCATCCGGAAAGCGTGCAAAAAGTGCCGGAGTAACAATATTCACTCTGGCATCAGTGCATTGTGCTGATAGCTGCGTGCTGATAAGTAATTGAAAAGGAGTTTCATAATTAAGCGAGCATACAGCGTCGGGGTAAAGTTTTTCCAGTTCTTTAATAAGCAGCGGCATTTTTTGTGCCGCTGCTTTAATAAATTCAGATTTCTGTGCCATCCAACGTAACCTCAAATGTCAGTGTCTCGCCGGAGCCTGTCCTGTAAACTTCTAATTTTACAGTGTCGCCGGGATTGCATTTTAACAAAAAGCGGCGAAGCTCTGTGAATGAAGTGATTGTTTTATCATTCATTTTTGTAATAATGTCTTCTGCCTTAATGCCTACTTTGTCTGCTGCACCATCCTTAGCGAGATCTTCTACGTAAGCGCCTGCCGGCCATTTTTGTTGCGTTGCAATATTCGGCGTATACGTTGTGTTTATAGTTACACCTATTAAAGGTCTGTTATAATAACCATATTTCTTTATAGATTCAACTATGGTTTTTACCGTATTTGAATTGATGGCAAAGCCCATGCTCTCATAATCCGTGGAAGCGATTTTAATAACGCATATTCCTATAAGCTGTCCTTTGCTATTAAGAAGTGCGCCTCCGCTGTTACCGGGGTTAATTGCCGCTGTTGTTTGTATCAAATCATAAATTACGGAAGTACTTGTTTCTACAGTCCTGTTTACACCGCTCAAAATACCTTCACTTATGGAGTTCATGTATTCAATACCGCCGGGACTTCCTATTGAAATGGCCGTTTCGCCCGTTACAAGTGTATCAGAATCAGCGAATTCGATGGGTTGGAGATTTTCTGCGTTAACACGAAGTACAGCAATGTCGTTTTCTGCATCGTAGCCTATAAGCTCTGTAGCGTACGCCCATTCCGCTAAATCGGTTGTGAAGTAAACCTTAACTGAGAAGGAAGAGCTCATTTTGCGCGTAGAGTCGTTTATTGCCGCTTCTACCACGTGGTGGTTCGTGACGATTATACCGTCTGCTGAATACACTATACCGGAGCCCATTGAAACAGTTTGTTCGTATTGATTCCATTTATTTCCGATTACCTGCAAAACTTCTATGCCTACTACGGAATTCGCTGCCTTTGCATACACTGCTTGTGGTATGCCCGACTCGCCGTTAACGTTTATTGTAACATTGTCTCCCTTTGATACTGTGTTGTCTCCTATTTGCACATCGTTTCCTGTGGGGTTTGA
>JAGAQK010000102.1 GCA_017622825.1 Clostridia bacterium
CAAGCTTATAATCTATACTATTTGTGTCGATTTTTACTGCTTTTACTGATTTTATTTCTACTTTATCTCCTACTGCAGCATTGAAATCCAACCTTAAGCCGCAGAGTGCTTCTGTATCCAATCCTGCGGAAGACAAGTCTATAACATACTTGTGATACTCTCCGTCTGCTTCAATCTTATACGTTGTTCTTTGTTCTGCATTGAAACCGTTTGTCTTTGCTGTGTAGAAAAATACTTCGCCGAAGGGTGTGCTGCCTGTCACTTTCATTTCTATCGCTACTGCGTTATAGTCTTCTGCAGGCACGTCCAGGCCGTTCACGTAAACAAATGGATCCTTCGAATTTTCTGCTGTTACTTTGAGCACATTGTTTTCAATTTTAGGCTCTGTCATCTCGTTTGCTGCCCATTGTTTGCCTATTTCGATTTCTGTTTCTTTCTTATATTGTGAATTTGTGTAATCAATGTTGAACGCAAGGTCTCTCACGTGCGTTTCGTAATAATAATATCCTATCTGCGTGGCGTTTATTCTTCCTACGTCTGCTGACTCTCCGGCGTAGTATTCTGTGCCGTTCAAATCTTTTATATATACGTCGAGCGTATCGGTAGCGTATGGCGTTCCGTTTGCATTTGATAGTGCGGAAACTACCAACTTCCCGCCGCCGCTTAATTTATGCACCATACTCATTGTGGTGTTTTGCATTGCGTATGATGTTCGCGTACCGTTTGTGTAAAAGCCTTGTACTCTGTTGGCTATGCTGTTGGCGTATGCGAATGTTTCTGACATTGTACTGTCGTTATTAACGGGGTACGTGCCTATCTGTGTTCCTTTTATAATTCCTGCGTCGTATTTTGGATTTTCTTGTAATTTAGGCGTCGTTTTGTTACATGATGTCATAACAACGCATGACATAATCAATAATGCTGTCATTGAGATAATCAAAGAAATGCTCCTCTTATTTTTTGTTCTCATACATTATCCCTCCTGTCTTATACTGCAGTATAGCTCAAATGCCGCGGGATATCAAGGCAATTTAATTATGTCTTTGATGATCTCGGAGGCTAAAATAAGTCCTTCTGCCGACGGCACAAATGATATGCTTCCTATAGTGCTTTCTGTGGTGTTGAATTCTTTATATGGCTTTTCCTGCGAAAATACAACTTTTAGCTGTTGTATGTTTTTTTTGCGTAATTCTCTTCTCATTACTCTTGCAAGCGGGCAGTCGGCTGTTTTGTAAATATCGGTTACCCGGAAGCCTGTGGGTTCGAGTCTGTTGCCTGCTCCCATTGCGCAGATTACCGGTGTGTCGGCCTTCTTGGCTTTTTCTATTATAAGAAGCTTTGACGATACCATATCTATCGCATCTGCTACATAATCATATTTACCGAAGTCTACAATGTCTGCATTATCTTTTGTATAAAACTCATTTATAATTTCGACGTGTGCCTCAGGGTTTATATCTTTTATCCTGTCTCGTGCTACCTCACACTTATACTTGCCTATTGTGCTGTAAAGCGCTATGAGCTGTCTGTTTATGTTTGTTTCGTTTACTTTATCTCCGTCACACAGTGTTATGTCGCCTACACCGGCTCTTGCCAATGCTTCGACGCAATACGAGCCTACTCCTCCGACACCGAAAACGATTACCGAGGACTGCTTGAGTTTATTAACGTTTTCATTGCCTATCAAAAGCTCTGTTCTTTGTGTAAATTCAAACATTTTACGGGCTCCTCTTTAATGCTTTATGTCAAAAGATACAAGCGCCGCCGGCACGCGCGGCAGCTTGCATAATCTTTCAACCAAATTTGGTATCCCGGACGGGAATCGAACCCATACCAACAGAGTCGGAGTCTGTTATCGTATCCATTAGACTACCGGGACATTCACAACATTTGTACTATAACAATTTTATTTTCAATTGTCAAAATCATATCTTTCCTGTTTTACAACACTAATTTTAAAAGATATGCTATAAGCGGCAAAGTAATTATCGAGAGTAAAGTTGAAACAAAAACGTTATCCGCCGCCATTTCGTAGTCCGAATCATACTCTGCAGCAATCGAAACTGTCAGCGTGCCTACCGGCATTGCAAGCTGCATCACGGCTATCATCATTACTACGTCAGATATCCAACCTTGCTTTACTGCAAATAACAATACAAGTCCTGCCAAGACAGGCACTATGAGCTGTTTTTGAAGTGCGAGCAATATTGAAAGCATTTTTTTGCCGAGATTTTTAAACATTCCTTTTGAACTTGCCATCACGAGGCCAACAAAAATCATTGAAAGAGGGCTCGTTGCTTTGCCTATCATATCTGCTGTTTGGTATACCACGCCTCCTTTGAGCTTGGCGCTCAAATTTGACAAAACGAGTATAAGCCCTATTATGAACATTATCATATTCATATTTAATATATGTTTCAGGGCGTTGCCGAATCCGCCGCCTTTGTGCTTACCGGCAAGATAAATTCCCAGTGTCCAAAGCAATATGTCGTTTCCAACGTTAAAGAACAGTGCGTACAGCACTCCTATATCTCCGAAAAGTGCTTGAAAAAGCGGAAATGCGAAGAATATTACGTTTCCGAAAAGTGACTGCATGCAGTAAACATTCCGTGACTTGTCGGGAATTTTCAATAAACGTGTAAATGGGCGCGTTATGGCAAAAATCAGTAAAAGTGTAACGAGCGCCACTGCCACGAGTTTTAAGCCATCAAAATAATTGTCTGCCGAAAAATCGGCAGACAGCATTTTACTTAATATTAATGCAGGCATGGTTACCCTCATAACGAGCTTTGATACAACTGTGCCCGCTTTTTCGGGAAGGTAGCCTGTTTTACCGCTTACAAAACCAATTGCTGCCAAAATAAACAGCACAAGTATCTGTGATAGTATTGTACCGGTATCCAAATTTTCTATAGGCATAAATTACCTCTTAATTACTTATCACTCAAAAAATTTAATGTTTGAAACCTTGAGCACGCCGTCAATCTCGTGTAAAGCTTGCATTATGTCCTCGTTTACAGGCTGGTCAACGCTTACGAAAGCTTCGGCCTTCGAGCCTATTTCCTTGCGGCTCCACTGAACGGCTGCTATATTGACGCCTCTGTCGCCAAGTACAGTACCGATTTTGCCGATAACGCCGGGGATATCTCTGTTTTGTATTGCAAGTACGTTTGCCGTGGGCTCAAAATCAAGCTTATATCCGTAGAATTCAACGATTCTGAGTTCACTCTTGGCAAATACAGTACCTGAAACGGACAACGTTTTCTCGTCGTTTGTAAATCTTACAGTGATAAGGTTTGTGTATTTCTCAAGATACGTTGATTTGCTTTCAACAAGCGCAATGCCCATTGACTCAAGCATATTCTTTGCATTTACATAATTCACTCTTGTAGGAACTATAACGCTGAGCAGGCCTTTTGCTACTGATAAAGTATAAAGTCCCGTTGCTACGTCTTCTTTTGCGAGGTCTCCGCTGTAAATAACTTCCACTTTTTTAAGTGGCTTTTTCTCTGTTTGGAAATAAATTCTTCCCAATGCTTCGGCAAGGTCAAGGTACGGCTTAATTTCCTCGATATTGCCACCGCTTACTTGCGGCATATTAACTGCCGGCACCATTTTGCCTTCGAGCGCTTCTCCCACAAGCTTCGTAACAGCCGTGCCAACATTATAGTTTGCTTCGTCCGTAGATGCTCCCAAGTGAGGTGTTACTATACAGTTATTAAGTGTAAGAAGCGGATTCTCATAATCCTGCTCTTCGGGTTTCTTATTGTAGTTCGGCTCAGGATCAAGCACATCAAGAGCGGCTGCAGCTACCTTGCCCGATACGAGGGCATCATAAAGTGCTTTTTCATTTACAAGTCCACCTCTTGCTGCATTGACAATACGTACACCGTCTTTACAGAGTGCTATTTCTTTTTCTCCAATAATACCGTACGTCTCAGGTGTTTTTGGTGTATGGAGTGTAATGAGGTCTGACTGACTGAGGAGTTCTTCAAGCGTAGCGCATCTCTTAACTCCCAGTTGATTAAATTTCTCATCTCCGATATACGGATCGTACGCTATAACTTTCATGTTTGAACCCATCAGTTTTCTGGCAACAATCGAACCTATTCTACCAAGTCCGATTATACCTGCTGTCTTGCCGTCAAGCTCGTTACCGATAAACTTTCCGCGACGGAAATCTTTGTTTCTGCCGGCAGTTACTGCTTGTATGAGGTTACGGAATATCGCGTACGCGTGTGTTACAGCGAGTTCTGCTGCTG